>CAYGIU010000150.1:0-1532 GCA_964350015.1 uncultured Gammaproteobacteria bacterium | reverse complement strand
GTCGCCAACAAAACCGTAAAAGCATCTTTTTCTAACCCTAACTGTGCCTTTAAGGCACTAACGTCTTTGACTTCAGCAAACCCTTCATCGGTCGGAATCCCTGTAACAAAAACCTTTTGAGCATCTATGCCTAAAGACAAAGCTTTATTTCTCGTCCACTCAGATGCAACAGCATAGAAATTTACTTCAGAACCTAACCAAATTTTATGAACATCAAAATCCGTTACAACAGCAATCAACTTAGAATTAATTTTCTTACGCTTTTTAAGAGCTGATACAACCTCAATCGACATAAAATGCGTTGATAGAATATAATCAAATCGGCCATTAATAATGAACTCTTCAAGTTTAGAGGTATTGACCTTATTATAAATTCGTCGAAGAAACCTGACTAACGGCTGAATGGCAGGAATGTCTAAAAATGAGAATACTGCACCCCAAAGCCAGGGGAATTTTGTGATTAAGGTTGAATAAGTTCCACGATAGAGTTTTTTAAATATTGGCGGGGTATAATCTAAAGAATCTACAAGCACAGCTTCATGTTTAGTATGCTTTTTAATGAAATTTGCCAACGCCTCGGCAGCTTTCATATGACCAGCACCTGCACTTGCATGGATAACGAGAATTTTCATGATTTGCTTTTTGGCCGTGCTGCTATTTACTACCAGATGACGAAATAAGAGAATTTTCCTGATGAATAATCATCGCTGCTTCCCATAAATCCTGAGCAACATAATCCGGTTTTACTTTCCATCCGCGCATATGACGATAATCTTCACGCCCTGAAAGAACAAAGATTGTTTTACAACCTGCATTATGGCCAGCCAAAATATCGACTTCCGTATCTCCGACAAAAAAGGCATTCTTGGCGACATGAATGGATTTATTCATTGATTCAAGCGCTCGACGCAATAATCCAATGCCTGGCTTACGGCAATCACACCCTGCCGATGACTTATGCGTACAATAAAAAACCTTCTTTATCTTAGCACCGACACGTTTAACTTCAACTAACATCCTGCGAGTTATGTGGTTAAGTTTTTCTTTTGAATAAACGCCTTTGCCCACGCCTGCCTGATTAGAAATAACAAAAATCGAATAGCCTTCCGTGGTCAACAATCGCAAAGCATCTAACGAACGCGGGATAAAATGAAACTCTTTTAATTTTGTAACGTAATTGCCATTGCCTGGGAATTCGTTAATAACACCATCTCTATCTAAAAATACTAATTTCATTGTCGTCTCAAAAGTTGAACCCTTGCGCTAACGTTCAAACGCAAAGATAGTCGGCATTTATTTTAAAAGCTCTTTTAACGTGTTGCACACATATTGCACTTGATCTTTTTTCATGTGTGGGAACATTGGCAAAGATAAAATCTCATTGCAAATTTTCTCTGATAATGGGAAATCGCCTCTTTTATAATTTAAATCTCGATAAGCTTCTTGAAGATGAAGCGGAATTGGATAATGGATTAAAACACTAATCCCCTTTTCTTTCATTTGGTCAGCGATTTTGTCGCGATTTTTAATTC
>CAYGIU010000149.1:0-1547 GCA_964350015.1 uncultured Gammaproteobacteria bacterium | reverse complement strand
GTATTATCCGAAACGTGGGAACAGATTATGTGTGGGATCTTATGAAAGTGCGCGCTTGCGACCGCATTGGCATGGGCCGGCCAGTAGAGGAGCCTTATCGTTTACGTAAATATGAATCAATGATCGAAGAAGCTTTGCGGGCCCCAACTTCGGTAGCCATGCTAAAGATCGATGGCGCTAGGATAATTGAGGTTACACGCGAAACACCAGGGCCCAAAATAGGCTTTATTTTGCATGCTTTGCTAGAGGAAGTGCTGGAAAATCCGGAACTAAATACCGAAGAATATCTTGAAAATAAGGCTATAAACCTTGCTAAATTACCAATTGAAGATTTAAAAAAGCTCGGCGAGGCAGGAAAGGAAGCCAAAGAAGCAGTAGAGGAAGGGGAGAAAGCTAAAATCAGGCAGAAGTATAAAGTGCGGTAGCACTTTACCCTGAACGAACGTGAAGGGCAGGGAACAAACAAACCCGCCGGCATAAAAAGCCAAAGGCGGGTTAAAAGTTTGAAGATACGGGGCGAAAGATCAAACGAACAAAAACTTTATTAATTATTTAGCACATTTAGGCACTACGACAGCTTATATCTTATCAAGGAGAGAAAATTTTCAAGATAAGAGAGAAATTAGGCCGGAGTAGAGCCCAATAACTTTTGTATAAGACATCGCGAAAACAAAAAAACATTTCGCTTGCCGTTCTTCATAAAGGACCATTACATCTCCGTCCAATAGTATAGTCCTATAAGACATTAACCACAATGACCCTTTTAAATTTTCTTGTGGATAACTAAGATTTCTCCAACACGCTCCAGCTAAACATAAAGAATTGTTTGAGCATGGCCACAATACTTTCAGATTCTAGAACCACTGTATGAATTTGTTCATTTTTTAGAGAGAAAAAGACCGCCACCCCACCACCAATAATTACCGTGCCTTCGAAAGCAAAAGATTCGGGTAAAAACCTCACCTCTCGATAGTCGTTGGTTTTATAATGCTTTGAATGCTGATCTAAATTAAGTTTTTCTTGATATGGAGCAATCATGTTAACGTGAATTTTTAATTTTTCTCGCCGCTCGATAATTTTATCCAGATATTTTGGCAAGTATTTTGAAATTTCCGAGTTTGAATAGGTATAAAGTTGTTTCACTGCGTGTTTTTCCAGATAATCATAGAGCGCATCTAAACCAATCTTTACCCCATCGTCACCCACATACAGCTTGGCTTGGGGGGTATTACTAGCCACATTAAACAAAGCATTGATATCTGGTAATACGTTGGTTACCGCCACCTCGGTTTCTTTAAGCTTTTCTACCAACCGGCGGGGATTTTCAGCGCTATAATAAGCCACATTATTTTTTTTAAAGATCGAGACCAAACCAATATCTTTCAACTCATCCAAAATACGATAAACGCTAGTTCGGGGGACCTTAGTCTCTCGAGAAATGTAAAAAGGAGTTTGATCGCCCGAACGAACTAGGTACAAATAAACAGCCGTATGATTATCTTCTAAGCCGTATTTTTTAAAAGCTTCACGGATGGATTGGGGTATAA
>CAYGIU010000148.1:0-1549 GCA_964350015.1 uncultured Gammaproteobacteria bacterium | reverse complement strand
GGTAAAGACTGGAATAAACGAGTAGAAGATATCCCAGACGCTTTTTTCACCAATTACAAAATCGGCGACGCCATCAATAATTAAATAAAAGAATAATAAAAAACCCCGAAACTTTTTTTAGCTCCGGGGTTTTAAAAAATGTGATTTTAACTTAAACGTTTTAGGCAACCGCCAAATTTTTGACAGCCGCTATCCGCTCAGGGTTGAATTTAGCCCTTTGAATTCGGTCATACAAGCGATTGGCGAGAATTTTAACATCAGGATTACGTTCATGAAAGCGACAAGTGAATATCTTATCCGAGTAGCGTTTCAATTTTTTAGCATCCCAATACATAATGGCTCTTAAAGCCAGTAAAGAATGGAGCCCAAAATAGCCACTGAGATCAAACATTTTTTCCGGATTGAACTTATTAGGCTTAATCCGAAAAGCCAGCGTTTTCAAATACCGATATTTATCCGGGTCACAATGGTCATCAACCAATTTCCGCAAATCTAATAAAAGTTCATCGGACTGAATTTTAAAACATAAGGCCAAGCTCATGTGCCTAATGTTAAATTCGGAAACCTGGGAAGCAAAGGCTCTTTGAACTATCTTTATAGCCTTTCCTTTCAAATCTCGACTCTTAATGGAGCGAGCCAACTTTTTAGCTTGCGCCTGAATATAAGGGTCCGCATGGTTATGACAGGTGAAAATAGCCTGGATGTTGGCTGACAATGAGCTTGAACTCAGAGCACTCAATAATTTCATTTTTAACTCCAAGGTCAAAAAAGAAAAATGATAGCCAGATAAATTGGAAAGTTCAGCCATAATGGCATCAATTTTCCGCTCCCAAACTTCCAATTCTTCAACTTTGATAGACAAAGCTAAACGCTTAGCCTGCGGTCGCAATTTCGGAAAATCCTGACAAGCGATTAAGGCATCAACATATTCGGCAAGCTGAGCTGTTGGTAAAGGCGCAATAATCTTAAGAATAAGTTTGAGTGCCTTTTCCGAGTCCTCATTTAAACGCCAACACTTTAGCAAATAAGCGAGATGAAGTTTTTGCTCCTCATTCGGAAGAGAGGCAATAACGCGCATTGCCAGTTTTGTGGAGCCATTCATCGGCCAGTCATGAACACTGTCCCGACAAGCGAGCAGATAATCAAAATAAGGCTTAACTTTTTCAGCGGGCCAAAAGTACATCGCTTTAAACGTTAATTCCTTAGCACGACCAAATTTATCGTCGGTTAAGGCGCAACTCATAATGAAATCAAAACGAGATTCAAGCTCTTCATTCTTGACAAAATGCTGCCCCAAGGCATCGATGGCTCGATTACGCGCAAAAGTACTGACGTTAACATTGTCATCGCTTGCCAAGATTACCAAGGAATCGAGATAAGGATAATACAGAGCATAATCAATACCATCAACCAAATAATCAGCTTGTTTTCGTTTTTGTTCATTTGGCGAACGATAACAAGCAATTAAATAATCAATTTTGTCTAAACGATATTTGCGATCCTTATTTTGCATCGCTTGATAAAGAAGGGTTTCGGCCAACTTTACGAC
>CAYGIU010000147.1:0-1571 GCA_964350015.1 uncultured Gammaproteobacteria bacterium | reverse complement strand
ACTTATTTCCGGCGGGCTAGATAGCACCCTGGCTGCAAAAATAGTCAAAGATTTAGGCGTGGATGTTTATGGCGTTTATTTTTCTATGCCCTGGGGCTGTTGCGATAAAACAAAAGCTTATGAAGCAGCGATGAGCTTAGGCATCAAATTTATCACGCTCCAATTAGATGAACGATATTTAGACGTCGTGAAAAATCCTAAACATGGTTATGGCTCCGCGCTTAACCCATGCGTTGACTGCCGCATTCATATGTTTACTCGCGCAGGGCATTACATGCGAGAAATCGGCGCTGACTTTTTATTTACTGGTGAGGTTTTAGGTCAACGCCAAATGTCTCAAATGCGCCATAGCATGCGCTGGATTGAAGAAGGCGCCAACCTTGAAGGCCGACTTCTTAGACCACTTTGCGCTCAACTGATGGAACCAACAATTGCAGAAACCACCGGGCTTATTGACCGTAATAAATTACTTCGCATTAATGGTCGATCACGAAAAGAACAGATGAATTTAGCCGAAAATTTTGAAATTAAAGATTACCCCCAACCTGCTGGCGGATGCCTTTTAACTGATCAAGAATTTGCACGACGAATGAAAGACAGCTTTAAATACGGATATCGCAATTTCCGCGAAACAATTGCCTTAAAATGGGGACGGCATTTTAGAATTAACGAAAACTATAAAATTATTCTAGGACGCGATAATGATGAGAATGAATCACTTGTTCGCTACGCAAACCCTGATGACATTATCATGCATATGACCGAACACTTAGGGCCAATTCTTATTCTTAAAGGACTCAATCCATCTGAAGACACCTTAAAACTTGCTGGCGGTTATATTCAAAAATTTTCTAAAGCAAAAAATCTAGAGCCAGTGCGTATTCGTTACTGGATCAACAAAGATAAAAATACAATCTTTGAAACAACAGCTTTGCTCCCAACAGATGCCCAACAAGAAGAAATGAAAATTTAATGATTACTCAAGAGCAAATTCTTAAGCAATTATCCAAAATTATCGACCCTGATTTTAATAAAGATATCGTAACGCTTGGTTTTATACAGAATTTAAAAATCGATAATGGGACGGTGTCTTTTGAAATTGCATTAACCACACCAGCTTGTCCGGTAAAGGATGAATTCAAAGAAAAAGCTATTGCGCTTGTTAAAGAAATTCCCGGCGTATCTAATGTAGCAGTTAGTTTGGGCGTATTAAAAAAACCAGTGGCACAACCTGCCTCTGGATTCTCAGCAACACTAGATAACATTGCTTCTATTATCGCCGTTTCATCCTGCAAAGGTGGCGTTGGAAAATCAACCGTTGCTGCCTACTTGGCACTTGAACTTGCTTCTCGTGGATATAAGGTAGGCCTTGTTGATTGCGATATTCACGGCCCATCTGTTCCAACATTATTTAATCTTCACAATCAAAAGATTTATACAAACCAAAAAAATCAACTTATTCCCGTTGAGAAAAATAAATTAAAGATTATGTCGTTTGGATTTTTATTAGGCGATGCGCCCGCTGTTATGCGCGGGCCGATTGTCACGCGATATGTCCAACAACTTTTACT
>CAYGIU010000146.1:0-1605 GCA_964350015.1 uncultured Gammaproteobacteria bacterium | reverse complement strand
TTTTTTAAAGCTTTTGTATAATCTTGCTTTTGCAAATTCGCAGATGTTGAATCCATTGGATCGTGGCCAGAAATAATATTTAATAATAACGCTGAATCGGTAACATCTTTTGTAATCGGACCAATTTGGTCAAGGCTTGATGCAAAAGCAATAAGCCCATATCGAGACACAAGTCCATATGTCGGCTTAAGCCCTACGACTCCACAAAAAGCAGCTGGCTGGCGAATAGATCCACCAGTATCTGATCCTAACGACCAAATTGCTTCATGCGCAGCAACAGCCGCAGTTGAGCCACCGCTTGAACCACCAGGAACACAATTTAAATTCCAAGGATTTTTTGTCGGGCCATAACAGGAATTTTCCGTTGAAGACCCAAACGCAAATTCATCCATGTTCGTATGGCCAATAAAAATAGCCCCGCTTGATTTTAACTTTTCAATCACTGTGGCATTATAGGGCGGACGAAATCCTTTAAGAATTTTGGAAGAACAGGTTGTTTCTTCTCCATCCATACAAATATTATCTTTAATGGCAATGGGAATTGGGCAAGCGCCTGACTCAGTAAATTTCTCTGATGTTTTTGCTTGATAATTAACATACGCATTAACCTTACTATCAACTTTATCAATGTGGCTAAAAATATCGGCAGAAACTTCTTTAACTGAAGTTTTCTTTTCTTTAAGCAGATCTAGAATTTCGTGGGCTGTAAGTTCGTTTAGTTTCATTCAATAACCTTCGGGACAACAAAAGATCCATGTGCTTTTTCAACAGAAATGCTAAGGGCCTTATCCTGCGATAAAGATGCCTTAACTTCATCTTCGCGATAAACATTCTTTAGTGGCAAAACATGCGTGGTAGGCTCGACACCAGAAACATCTAAATCCTGTAACTTGTTAACATAACCTAAAACAGCTTCGAGGTTTTTAGCGATATCACTGATTTCATCTTCCTTAAGATGAACCCTCGCTAAACTTGCAATTTTTTGAACATCGTTTGGGGTAATCATAAATTTTCCAATGCCTTAAGTTAAAAATAATTAGGGCATATACTAGCATTATTCATTGGGATTGACAAGATTTTAGGCACCTTTAGATAGCCTCATTAAGCCAAAAGTTTTTCTTTAAGATCCTCTGGAATAACAACCGGCTTAAAGGCATCATTAAGACTCACTAACGTTACTTCAGCCTCAACCAATAATCGGCCGCTTTCTTTCTCAAATATTTTCTGATCAAATATAATTTGCGCAGCCGTAACATTTTTCAATGTTGCATCACAAACAATCGTATCACCATAACGCGCTGGGCTTCTATATGTTAAATTACATTTTCTGACCGCATATAGAAAACGCCGGTCATGAAAATCCTTAACCGACAATCCTTTGTTCTCTAAAAACTCTGTTCTAGCTTCTTCTAAATATTTTAAATAATTACCATAATAAACAACCCCACCGGAATCTGTATCATGATAAAAAATTCTTTTTTCCATAACCGTTGTCCTTCTCTTTCTAACTTGTTTTAAACCTTGCTGTTGTATCACTTTATAAAAAAAGTGTCAAGAAATCTGCCCAAAAGAAGCCAAAAAATAACCTTGATATCCGTTAAGGGC
>CAYGIU010000145.1:0-1617 GCA_964350015.1 uncultured Gammaproteobacteria bacterium | reverse complement strand
CTATATTATTAGTCGGTTTATTAGCGATTCTCAATTTGCGCGGCATGAAAGAATCGATCAAATTTTTGATGCCGATTTTTCTCGGATTTATTTTTACGCATGTCGCACTAATTATTTATGGTATTTTTGCCCACCGCTATGGCCTTTCAGAGCTTGTGCCTAAAGCTGTTGAAGAATCACAAAGCTTGGGCGAAACCGCCGGCCTAGTGTTTGTAATCTCATTATTTTTAAAGGCCTTTTCGATGGGGGGCGGTACATATACCGGTCTCGAAGCCGTTTCAAACAATGTAAACACTCTTTCTGAACCGCGCATTAAAACAGCAAAACTTACAATGTTAATGCTGGCAATCTCGTTGGCCTTTATGGCTGCAGGCATTATTTTTCTTTATTTATTGTGGGGCGTTAGCAAAACCGAAGGCCAAACTCTTAACGCCTCGGTCTTTTATATTATTACCGAAACCTGGACAGTTAGTGGCATAGAGCTGGGACCAATTATCGTGCCAATTGTTCTTTTACTTGAAACCGGATTACTTTTAGTTGCAGCCAATTCAGGCTTGCTTGGCGGCCCGCAAGTAATTGCCAACATGGCCTCTGATGAATGGATGCCTAAATCATTCGGCTCACTATCAAGCAGGCTAGTAGTAAAAAACGGCATTCTATTCATGACAATCGCCGCAATCATTACCCTAATAATTACTGGCGGCGTGGTACGAATTTTGGTGGTGCTTTATAGTATTAATGTGTTTATCACATTCTCGATGTCTTTGCTCGGCCTTTCTATTTATTGCGTGCGCCACCGTCATAAACCAAAATGGCGTCGTAAATTTTTTGTTGCCTTAGTAGGATTCGTTGTCTGCGCCGGCATTTTAGCCATCACAATTTTCGAAAAATTCTATGAAGGTGGCTGGATCACCATTATGATCACATCACTCTCCGTTATTGCTGGCCTTGGCGTAAGGCGCCTCTATGCTAGACTTAAAACTGCACTCGAAAGAAACGAAGCGCAATTTGCTGATTACGAAAACATCGCCGATTGCATTCTGACAGATGAGAAAGTTGATAAAAATGCCCCTACAGCCGCGATTATCCTCGATCAAACTTTTGGCAGCGGCATGAATTGTTTGCTTGAAATCAAAAAACTTTTTCCGGGAATTTTTAAGAATTTTATTTTTGTAACTGTTGGCGAAGTTGATTCTAACACTTTTCACGAAGAGAAAAAATGGCGAGAAGTGCGCCGCAAAACAAAATCTACTTTGCGCAAATATCGTAATTATTGCAACGCCAATGGTCGCTTTGCAAAATCATATGTTGGTTATGGCACAGATATTGCCGAGAAACTCACACAACTTACAGACCGAGTGATTAAGGATTATCCTAATACCACATTTTTTGGCACAAAATTTATTTTTGATAACGAAAATATCTTGACGCAATTTTTATATAACCATATCGCTTATATTATGCAGCGCCGCTTACATAATAAAGGAAAAACCATGGTTGTATTGCCGATGAAAATTGATTTGGGAAAATAGATTATTTTGCGCGAAATAATTATATCTAAAAATCTAATTTTTAAACAACTCTTGCGCCCTACTCTCAAAAGACGCTATCATCTTT
>CAYGIU010000144.1:0-1624 GCA_964350015.1 uncultured Gammaproteobacteria bacterium | reverse complement strand
CTTGGCAAACAGCGTGGGAAAGTTCACGAGAAAAACCTATCCTGGGGGTTGGCTCTGATAATTACTATTATTTGTCAAATAAATATTTTAAGGCAGAAAGTTATGATCAGGGATCATTCTGGTCTGATAAACCTCACAATTATTTACTAGAAGTACTCACAACCAGGGGTTGGTTAGGTTTACTGTCTTTTTCTGTTTTACTTTTCCTAATCATTAGAACTATCGCTAAAGCGTATAAAAAAAACCATCTTTCAAAGGCAGAAACTAGTATTATTATTGGGGCCCTAGTGGCTTACGAAGGGCAAAACCTTTTCGCTTTTGATACCTTTGGGCCATTAATTACTTTTTTTATACTATTAGTTTGGGCAAGCCATCTACAAGAACTTAATCATGAACCTACAGTAAAGAATTCCGGTCCTAAGTCTGCTCTTGGCCCTATCGGTATCGTGCTGAGCGTGATTGGAATAGTTGTTCTTTTTATTTACATTCATATTCCCACACTACAGATTTTAAAAAAACTGGGCCAGATAGATCGGGTGGCGCAAAACGATCTTATTAAAGCCCGGTCCCAACTAGACGAAATGACCGGTCAAACATTCCGCTGGGATAGAGGCTCTTTGGTTTATAAATATTTTGATGTCGCTGCGTCTACCGCTGTTGATTATTTAGCGAATAAAAAAAATCAGGACGTCGTAAATTCACTTTTAGACAATTCAATTAATTTATTGAACGAAGAGATCAAAAGGAACCCCAACAATATGTCCATGTTCACGGGACTAGCTATGGCATATTCATTGCAATCAAGCGTTAACGATATCAAAATTAACCCACGAGCATTTACCTTACTTGATGAAGCAAAAAAACTGGCTCCCAATCGAGTTGAGCCGGCCTTAAATGAAATAGATATTTATACTATCGATGGCAATAACGACAAGGTGACAACGCTTTTAGATCAGGTAATAAAAAAATTTCCCAACCATCCTAGTGTTTTATGGAAGAAGGCTGTCATTACAAACTCTCTAGGACGTCAAGCGGAAGCTGTTGGCTATGCTATGGATGCTCTAAATAAAAATGTAAAATTGGAAAACGCTAAACAACTAAACTGGCTGATTGACTACTTTGATAAAACTAGTGACTATGAAAAAATAATCCAAGTGTTGAATTACAGTATTAAACTAGAACCAAAAAATCCACAACTATACGCCAGTTTAGCCGCCGCTTACGCAGCCGTAGGAAATAAAGAAAAAGCGATTGAGGCCGCTAGTAAAATTGTTGAACTAGATCCGCAAGCAAAAGAAAGTGTTAATAATTTTATTAACAGCCTCAAATAGCTAGTGCCGTTTTATAAACTTTCGAAGTCTCAGACAACATTTGGTCTTGGGTAAAACTTTTATTTTGCGCCAAAGATTTTGATTGAAATAGCTCTCTTAATTTTTCATCATCAAAAACCTTACCAATAGCGCCACTTAATGCATCTACATTATCACTGGGAACCAAGATGCCGGCCCCTCCCACCACCTCGGCATTTCCCCCGACATCAGTAGCAATTATTGGCAAACCAGCTTGTAAGGCCTCGATAAGAACATAAGGCAAACCCTCTTGCCGAGAAGGCAAAATAAAACAA
>CAYGIU010000143.1:0-1639 GCA_964350015.1 uncultured Gammaproteobacteria bacterium | reverse complement strand
TGCCATATTGCTGGCGATGGTTGCGAATAAATCGGCCGAATATTTAAAAGTGATATGATGCTCATTGGCAAAATCCATGGCTCTTATCGATTCTTCTTCGTTAGATTTGGGATCCGTAAAAATAATTTCGTCTGGCATTGCAGGCAAAGCAGTAAGCGATTCGACGCTAAAATGCGGCAGAGTCGCGATTATGCTGTAGCCGAGTCGAGGTTCGCTAGCGAGAGTTTTTTGGATAATACCCGCCACGGATTCGCTGCCAATGATTACCGTTTTTCGGAGGCCAACACCAAAGCGATAAAAAAGACCTTTTAACCCGCGCATAATTATCCGACCGCTTGTTACGAAAATCATGGCAAGAATCCAGCCGGCTAAAACCAAAAAACGCGAATCAAATTTCTGGAGTGTAAAAAAAACATAAATGGTAATGGCCGCAAAACCGGTGCTGCAGGCGGTAATTACCCTAAGCAGGCTGCTAGATAATTTGCGGTTAGGATTGGCATTATATAAACCCGAAAATGCAAAAATAACAATCCACCCGGCCGCTACAAGGAGTACCACCGGCCAGTACCGGTGCCACGGCAAATTAAAAAGAATGGGGCGGATAGAGGTAACAAGTTTTGTATAACGCAAACTAAAGGCCGCAAAACCGGCCAGTACCAGCATCACAAAATCAACCGGCAGTTGGAGAAAGGTAAAGATGAGTTCAAATCTTTTCATACCCGTTCATTTTACGACAAAAATGCGGCCAAGTCAACAAATTTGGTCATACAAAAAAACCGACTTCCCGGGTCGGCGTTAAACTATTATTTCCTCATTTATGACGATTTTAGCGGCCAAGCCTATGTGCTGGCCGCGCTAAAAGTGTTTAAGGCAAACGATACAATGCTATAAGACGATAGAATTATAATTGCGCCAATAATCGAGTTGAAAAAAGTTCGTTTCGCGCTACTTACCTTTTCTTCGTCACCGCCGGAAACCAAAAATTGCCAACCGCTCGATAGAATCATGAGTAATAAAATTATTCCTATAAAACTCAAAGCTACTCGGATTAGCCTAGAAACAATAATAATCGGTGAGGCGTTTGAGAGACCTAAATATGATCCAAATATATTTAAAGAATTTATGACGCCGCCGTTGCTCGAAGCCTGGGTAGCGGCGATGGTCGGCTCTACCACGGCAAAACTGGCGAGCAAAATACCAGCCAAAAACCCAAAATTTATAAATGGCGATAATTTTTTCATAACATCTGTTTAGGCTTCTTCTTTGACATGCTCATCTTCTATGGCTGCTTCTCTATCATCGTCTTCTTTAACCTTTCCTGCTTCAAGATCAGCTAATTTGGCCGCAATTTTGTCCATCTTCTTATCCATCCTCTTCTCCATTTTTTGCTGTTCGTTTCTTTCCGCAGACGCCTCTCCCGCGCGAACGCCAATTTCAAAAAGCTCTACCGCCTCTTCGCTTTCAATTCTCTCATCTAGTTTTTCGACCGCATTTTCAAAAGCCTCCTCTTTTTCTTCAATGCGGTTTTCGATGGCTTTTTCTTGTTCGGTTTCGTAAGCCAATTTAGCTTGCAAATTTTCTTTTTGAGCTTCAAAACTTGATGCCACAGTTTTTTCGTGACTTTGTAACTCTTGAATTT
>CAYGIU010000142.1:0-1660 GCA_964350015.1 uncultured Gammaproteobacteria bacterium | reverse complement strand
GCCTTGCGCCTTAAAAATTCTGGTAGCCTAATTCTTGCAAGATAGAAATATCATCACGCCAATCTTCTTGCGTTTTAACAAGCAGGTCTAAATAAACTTTCTTCTCAAGCAGCTCTTCTAATTCTTTACGAGCAGCAATCCCGACTTTTTTTAGAACATCACCTTTTTTACCAATTACAATTTCTTTCTGTGACTGGCGTTCAACCAAAATCACCGCCTGAATCAACACAACATCTTTGCCTTTATTGCGAATATGCTCAATAAAAACTCCCAACGCATGAGGAATTTCATCTCTCATTAGTTCTAAGAATTTCTCACGAATAATATCAGACATCGCCATCTTTTGCGGGACATCACAAACAATATCTGTTGGATATAGCGCCGGGCCTTCGGGTAGATAACTATAAACAATATCAAGCAATTGATCTGTGTTAATTTCTTTCTCGCCAGACAAAGCAATCATCGTAAAATTCTTTTGTTCAGCCAAAGGAACGCCTTTAATTTTTTCCCAAAAAGAAATATATTCAGACAAATGGTGCCCTTTTAAGTCAACCTTATTAAGCCCCAGAATAACCGGCTTTTTGACAGCAGCAATTTTTTCAGCAATAAAATTTTCTTCCTGTCCAATCCGACGGCTCGTATCCACTAAATAAATAACACAATCCGCCTGATCAACGGTAGAAGATGATGCGTTATTCATCATCTGATCTAATTTATCGTTGCCTAAGTGAATCCCTGGCGTATCGATAAAAATAATCTGACCGCGATCATCGTTATACATCCCGCGAATTTGATTGCGTGTTGATTGTGGAACTTTAGAAACAATCGCCACCTTCTCACCAACAAGCTTATTTAATAGCGTTGACTTGCCGACATTAGGCCGGCCGACAATCGTCACCATTCCACACTTAAATATCTTTTTTTCTTTAGCTTTACTCATTTTCCCTTATGGTATTTAATGACAACAATCGTCACCGTCGTAAATAAAACAATGTTCACATAATTAAACGTCCGCCAGACAATATCAACCGATGTAAATCCCGACGGCGCAATTAAGACGTTGCAAATCCAAACACCCAGCACCCAGGTTAAACTAATATCTTTAGATGACTTCTGCTTAATAATTTTAACGATAAGCGGAATGTTAAAAAACGGCATTACAATAGCTGCAACCAACCCGACTTTTTGGACAATATCTGGCATAATTATATCGACATAAACTTGATAAACTCGCGCATTCTTTTATGAACTTGCGGCATGGTTAATTTTTCTGTTTTTTCCATTCCAAAACCCTGAACATTAAAGGATGCTATCGTTGTTGCATAAACAATCGCCTGCTTTAATGACTTTTGATCAAGCTTATTGACCTTACTTAAATATCCCATAAGCCCGCCGGCAAATGTATCGCCTGCGCCCGTTGGATCATAAACATGCTCAACTGGATACGCCGGAAATGAAAACATAAACTTATCACTATAAAACAAAACGCCGTGCTCACCTTTTTTAACAACAATTAATTTCGGCCCAAAACCTCGAAGAGCTTTAGCCGCCTTCACTAAATTATGTTCCCCAGTTAACGCGCGTGCTTCGGCATCATTAGCAACAAAAAGATCAACCATCTTCATTAATTTTAATAATGATGGACGTTTATGTTCAATCC
>CAYGIU010000141.1:0-1665 GCA_964350015.1 uncultured Gammaproteobacteria bacterium | reverse complement strand
TTTTTAAAACAGTTCCGGTAAAGCGTTCTGGTAAAACTGAAACAAAAACCTTAGCTTCGGACAAATCCCCAGCGCAATGAACATCGGTGACCGTTACAAGAACGCCATCGAGTTCAAGATGTTTATTTATTAAAGGGGCCAATTCCTGTAGTAAAAGGCTATTGACCTGATCCATTCGCGACATAGGAAAAAATATTAACCGACTTTTTTAACGATTGTTTTCTCTTCGTAGCAAAGCAAGATATCTCCAACTTCAATTAAAGGCTTGCCTTCAAATTTCAATCCGCATTCCTGACTTGTTTCAACTTGCTGTACTTCAATTTTTCCACTTTGTAATCCTTTCATCAAACCTTCCGTAATAATATCATCGCCGCGTTTTAATTCGAGTTTTGTTCCAGCCTTAAGAATTCCATCAAGCACGCGTCCTCCGAGAATTTGCGCTTTTGCTTCAGTACGGAAAATCGCGGCGACCTTCAGCCTACCCAAATCAACACGTTCAATTTCCGGTTTAACCAATTCTTGGATTTTCAATTTAACTTCATTGATCAAATCGTAAATAATTTTATGTAGAGAAACAGTAACGTTTTTATCGCGAGCTAATTGTTCCGCGTTTTGCGCTAGACGAACGTTGAATCCTAAGATCATCGCTTGGTTTGTTTCAGCGCGCAAAATATCACCTTCGGAAATATTTCCCAATCCTTTAGAAATAATATTTACGTTAACTCCTTGACTATCAATTTTAGAAAGTGAGTTTTCAATAGCTTCTCCCGAGCCTAGGGTATCACTCTTAATAATTAAAGTAATCGAAGGGCCATTAGAAGCTTCTTGTTCTCCGGTTGGAATAATAGTTGTCGGAGCATTTAATGATTTTTTAGTAGACTTAACGCGCTCGCCTTCACCAACTTCCAATACATCTCCAACTTCCGGAACAAATTTCAAACCATTAATTCTTGCCGGTGTTCCAGGAATAGCCGAATTTATTACCAAGCCAGTATGGTCTTTTAGAGAACGAACTTTCCCGCAAGCAAGGCCATTAAACATAATTGGATCACCAACACGCAAAGTTCCGTTTTGAACTAATACGGTAGCGACCGGACCTTCGCCTTTATCAAGACGCGATTCAATAATTGTTCCAACAGCCGGTACTTCCGGGTCAGCTTTCAAAGTATCCGCCGCCATTTCCGTAATTAACAAAAGCATATCAAGTAAATGCGGAACGCCGTCACCGGTTTTAGCAGACAATGGAACACAAATTGTTTTTCCGCCCCAATCTTCCGGAGTAATGCCTAATTGCGTTGATAATTCCTGTTTGGCTTTATCTAAATTAGCGTCAGCTTTGTCGATTTTATTAATTGCGACTATAAACGGTAATTTTGCCGCTTCAATAATGCGGTAGGCTTCAATAGTTTGCGGTTTTACGCCGTCATCAGCCGCAACAACAAGAATAGCGATGTCCGCAACTTTAGCGCCGCGGTTTCGCATCGCAGTAAAAGCTTCGTGTCCCGGAGTATCGATAAAGGTTAAAGCTTTTTCATTGTGAACAATCTGATACGCACCGATATGTTGCGTAATTCCTCCGGCTTCAGATTCAACAACGTTGGAATTTCTGATCGTATCAAGTAATTTTGTTTTGCCGTGATCGACGTGACCCATAACTACAATAAC
>CAYGIU010000140.1:0-1676 GCA_964350015.1 uncultured Gammaproteobacteria bacterium | reverse complement strand
AGTTCGTTCAAAAAAATACGCAATTAAATATTGATTCAAGCTGTGTCTTACTTCAAAATTGGGGTAATCTAAGCAATATTCAGTAAGTTTTGATAACGGATTAATTGTGCTGTTTTTAATCGTCAAATAGCCTGCTTGAAATAATAAGACTTCTAAATTAATATTATCAATATCAAAACTACCTAGTAAATTAGCGGAGGTGAGTAGATTTTCAACTTGTGGAAGGTAGTAATGTTTGGACGCCAATATGTCAATGAGAAACTTAGGTGTAGCCGTTTCAAACCAATAGGCATCGTAGATTTTGTCGCGATCAAAAAACAGTAGAATATCGTAAGGATTATAAACTTTTTGCTCAACGCTGCCTGCAAAATTATAGCCGTTATACCATTTCTTTAATTCCGTTTTATCCACATTGGTAAGATAGGCTTTAAACTCTTTTTCCAATTCAATCTGTGTATAACCACAGATATCGGCATAGCGTTTATCTAGCGTCATATCTGATAAGTTATTTAGGCCACTAAACAAACTGACTTTGCTGAATTTAGTGACGCCCGCTAAAAATACAAAGCGTAACTGTGGGTCATTATCTTTTATAACACCATATAAGCCGCGCAAAATATCGCGTGCCGCTTTTGAATCTTCTTTATGTGTGATGACATCAAGAATCGGTTTGTCATATTCATCAATGAGAATGACGACTTGCTGTTTTGTTTTCTCTGCAAGTTGTTTAATTAAAAAATCAAAACGCACACTGTAGGGTAGGCTTGGAGGAAGTTCAATGTTGTAAAAAAGTGCGTGTTCTTGCAAAATACTATCGATTAATTTAACTAAATTAGTTTGGCTCTCGTGAGCGGTGTTTTTTCCGAAGCTGATATGAATGATGGGATACGTAATGCTCCAATCCCAGTTGTGCTCTAAATAAAGCCCTTTAAATAAATCCGAATTGCCTAGAAATGCTTGCTTTAATGTATCGATAAAGAGACTTTTACCAAAGCGTCTTGGGCGTGAGAGAAAATAATATCGCCCTCCATCAAAGAGTTGTTTTACAAAATGTGTTTTATCCACATAGCATGCAGCATCAGCTACAATATTTTCTAGTGATGAAAGCCCGATAGGTAGCTTCTTAAGTCTCATTACAATAGTTCCAGGATAGGCGATTATTATAACATGCTATAATCCGCACATACAGTTTAAGGACCATGAATTATGAAAAAACTAATCACCGTATTTTTAACGAGCATTATAGTATTCATTAGCGGTGTTGCGTTTGCAGATGAGATTAATCTACAAAGTGGTGTGATGATGCCAGTAGCGCGTGATCTTAAGCCTTTTACTTTGCAAAATACCAATAGTGGGCAAAATTTCACTAATGCTCATTTAAAAGACCGCTGGACTTTACTATTTTTTGGTTTTACCAATTGCCCTGCCTTATGTCCCACTACGATGGCGCAACTGAATAATGCTTATGTAATGTTACAAAGCAAAAAATTTGATCCTATGCCACAAGTGTTATTTGTATCGGTCGATCCTGATCGTGATAATGCGGATAAAGTAAAAGTCTTTGCGACTACCTTCAATAAAAACTTTATTGGCTTGCGTACGGATGATATGGCAACGTTAGAGCAAATGACGCATGAAATGAATTCGATGTTTGTTAAAGTCAATCTTACTACGGA
>CAYGIU010000139.1:0-1701 GCA_964350015.1 uncultured Gammaproteobacteria bacterium | reverse complement strand
GGCCACCACCCCGAAGGCAACAGACACGTTTAAAGAATTCTTGAGTCCAACCATTTCAATATCAATCGCCGCATCGCAATAAGATGTAATCTGCGAAGATATTCCTTCTACTTCATTGCCGACAATTAAACACACTGGAGCTGTCGGATGAAAATCATCATAAGAAATACTGTTTTGCATTTGTTCAAGAAGCACTAACTGAAATCCCTGCGCTTTTAAGTCTTTTAGCAAACCTTCAATATCCGAACGATATTCCCACGGAACCTGCTCTTCAGCGCCAAGAGCTGTTTTAGAAATCATCGTGCTAGGCGGGTGCCCCGTAATACCGCAAATCCAAATTTTCCCTACGCCAACAGCATCCGAAGTTCTAAATATTGAGCCTACGTTATATAAACTTCGAATATTATTTAAAACGACGTGAAAATTCAACCGTGGTTGCGCAGCAAATTCTTTCTGCCGCTGTACAATTTCTTCATGTGTTAACTTGCGCATTGCTTAATCTATATCTTATTATTTTTCTTGCATCTTAAGAATCGCTTTAAGAATATTTCTTCGACTGATCACGCCAACAACTTTCTTTCCTTTTAATACAGGAACCCGACGAATATCCCCCTGAACAAGCAATTTACTAATTTCTTCAACCTGAGTATCTTCCGAAACGCTGATAATGTGC
The DNA here is from genome assembly GCA_964350015.1 of uncultured Gammaproteobacteria bacterium. Lineage (GTDB taxonomy): Bacteria > Patescibacteriota > Patescibacteriia > Patescibacteriales > Patescibacteriaceae > Patescibacterium. The sequence goes on along the minus strand of CAYGIU010000139.1, from coordinate 1,028 downwards.
GTATTCATATAATCTTTAATTGGAGCTTTTATTTCTTTCAAAAACTCATAAGCCACAATTAAATCTTTTTCAGTTACAACTCCGACAATCTCGGCATTAGCATCCAACACAATCAATCCGCTAATTTCAATGCCAACCAAAAGCTTCATAGCTTCTTTGATCGTTGTTGTTGGCTCAACAGTCATAACCTGTGTCGTCATAATATCTTTAGCAAACATATGCACTCCTTATTATCTTAATATTAAAGACTCTTCTTTTGCCTTACGCTCTTCTTGAGAAAATATGTGAATAATCCCAAATTCTCCGTCATAACCCGCATCCATATGAACTTTGCCTTCTCTTACTCGGCCAATGGCCTCTGAAATCATTGCTCCTGCCACCTTATCAATCTTTTTTAAATCAGCATCTTGCAAAATAAATAATTCATTCCCAACTTCCTGTAAAAGTTGAAAATAAACTTTTTCTACAGCATTGCTGGCTGTTCCCATATCTTTAGACTCAGCTATAATTTCAATCAGCGGGATTAAACTAAAATACGGTCGCGCCCTCGGACTTTTTACACCTTCAACTCTGTCAGCTAATTCCTCAACACGCGCCATAACACCAACAGTCACTGGCTTTCGGCAAACCGGACATAATCCTTTATTTTTAATCGTCTCCTTCGGGTGCATACGCATTTTGCAATCTCTATGGCCATCATAATGATACTTTCCTTCTTCCGGAAAGAATTCTAACGTTCCGACTAACCCCTTATCTTTAGGATCAGACAATGCTTTATAAATGGCCGAATAAGAAAGTTGTGTATTATAAATCGTTGCTTCACGCCCGAGTTTTTGCGGTGAGTGCGCGTCAGAATTAGAAACTAAAACATACGGATCAAGCTGCGAAAGCCTCCAATTCATCAACGGGTCTGAAGAAAGGCCCGTCTCGACAGCAAAAATATATTTGGTTAACTCTCCGAAACAATCTTCCATTCGATCAAATACACCCTTAGAACCAAGAGCTGAAAACCACGGCGTCCAAATATG
>CAYGIU010000138.1:804-1727 GCA_964350015.1 uncultured Gammaproteobacteria bacterium | reverse complement strand
ATTATGGGGATAAGAGTTGAAGAAGCAGACGAATTAGAAGGGCTTGATTTAAGTCAGCATCATGAAAGAGCCTACACTATCTTAGACTAATCTATTGACTATCCCTTAATTGGGAGAGGAGGAATATAAATGAAATTAGTTATTGCGATAATTCAACCGCACAGGTTGGAAGATGTTAAAAAGGCTCTTTATGCCGCTGATGTAAATCTTATTACGGTCAGTGAAGTATTGGGTCATGGACGTGAAAAAAGTGTTGATGAGTTTTATCGAGGCGTAAAAGAATCAGGAAATCTTTTGCGTAAAATTCGTTTAGAAATTGCCGTCAACGATGCATTTGTTGAGCCGACAATTAAAGCGATTATTAAAGGTTCCAAATCAGGCAAAGTAGGCGATGGTAAAATCTTCGTTATGGATCTTGCTCGATGTATTCGCATTCGAACAGGTGAAGAAGGCAAAGAAGCCATTGGTTAAGTAGTTTTAAATGATTAAATGAATATAACAAAAGGGCTGCTAGTCTGAGCCCTTTTGTTATATTTTTAATTAATTTTGAGCTTTAAGTTGTTTTGATTTATCCATTTGTGTGTGAATAAAAAAAGTTGACAACAAATAATGGCAACGGTATACTCAGCAATGTTTTTTACCAAAGGCGGCGAAGTCTTGGGTATGGGCAAGTTTGTATTAAATTTACGCACGGGCATTGATGTCCTCTTTTAGGCAGTATTCTGTCTTGAAAGAGGATTTTTTATTTTAAGGTGATCAAGATCAACATAAAAAGGAGAAATGAACACATGACTTCAAAATCACGAATACCAGAAGCAGTTATTGAAGACGATTGCTGCGCGAAAGGGGAATGTATGGACGCAGTTTCCGGAGCACAAATTCCTGATTATTATGGAAAGAACGTTTTTAATCTTAAAACAATG
>CAYGIU010000138.1:0-794 GCA_964350015.1 uncultured Gammaproteobacteria bacterium | reverse complement strand
TCCTTAAGCAATACAATTAAAACAGGTGGCCGTCTTGACCCAAACATTGCTGATGAAATTGCTGACGCGATGAAAACATGGGCTGTTTCAAAAGGCGCAACACATTTTACACATTGGTTTCAACCATTAACAGGAACAACGGCTGAAAAGCATGAAGCTTTTATTGAGCCAGATGGCGAAGGCAACGTTCTTTTAAAATTTTCTGGAAAAGAACTTATTCAAGGTGAGCCGGATGCATCGAGCTTTCCTTCAGGTGGACTTCGTGCAACGTTTGAAGCGCGCGGGTACACAGCTTGGGATCCAACAAGCCCTGCTTTTATTAAAGAAGGTCCAGGCGGCGCAACACTTTGTATTCCGACGGTATTTTGCGGATATCATGGTGAAGCGTTAGATAAAAAGACTCCACTACTTCGCTCGATGGTTGCTTTATCAAAACAAGCTTGCCGATTAGGCGCTTTGTTTGGAATTGATATTAAAGGAAAAAGAGCGTTTGCAACTTTGGGTGGAGAACAAGAATATTTCTTAATTGATAAAAGTTTTTATTTAGAACGATTGGATCTTATTCAAACTGGCCGCACGCTTTTTGGAAGAAAACCGGCGAAGCATCAACAAATGGAAGATCATTATTTCGGAGCCATTAAGCCACGCATCTTAGCTTTCATGGAAGATTTAGATCGTGAATTATGGAAATTAGGAATTCCTGGACGAACTCGTCATAACGAAGTTAGCCCAGCACAATTTGAGTTAGCTCCAATTTTTGAAGAATTAAATTTGGCTATCGATCACAACATGAT
>CAYGIU010000137.1:0-1752 GCA_964350015.1 uncultured Gammaproteobacteria bacterium | reverse complement strand
TTATTGCCGTTACTCCAGTATACCCAGCAGTCTTTGCAAGCGTTACAATATCAAACATATATATAAGTATAGCAAAAAATTGAAATATATAATGGCAGCCCCGTTAGAGACTGCCAGTATATTTTTGCGAGACGGAAAATGACTAAAATGAAGTATCTTCCTCTTCTTCGGAGTCATCGTCGGCGTCGACTTCGGCATCAGTGCCAGTCTCTTCACCGTCGTTTCCTTCCTCTTCGTCCATGTCCTCGCCATCAAGGGCAACAACATTATTGACGTTGAGTTCGTCCAACATAGGTTATGCTTATTAATAGGCCGTCTTAAGCAGAGCTAAAGCGGCGGGCCTAATGGCCGTAGAGAAATTTTACTATGATGTTTTATATAAGTCAAAGCATTTATACCCATTATTGACATCATTAATATTTTATGTTTAAATATAGTTAACTAAAAGAACATTAAAAAAAAGAAAGCAGGGGATAGACGGTGAAAAATAACACTATTTGCACATACGATATTTCATGGGATTCAAAAAACAAGCGATTACTGATAACTGTACTAAAGACTATATTAAAACAGGTAAGCAAGCATAGTATTATCAGTGAAAACATTGAATTTATTTACGATGACTTGCCATGTTTCTCAAATCAAAATTACGGTGATAACAATTGCTTAAAGCAGGTCAGTTCTGATAATCTCTATGTAGTCTTTACACCGGTGGTAAATGAGTTGGATTCCGGAGAAATAGTTGCAGAAAACATTTGGAAAACACTTCTTGTTTTCGCATCGTTCAGCGGCTCCTGCACAGTTCCTCTACAAATTGAAAAACATAATCAACTATTTTATTTGATCAATGAAGGTTCTTTCTCATTCTTTTTAAGGAAAGAAATGTTTGATCTTTTCTCTGCTTTAGGTGACGGAAGGATTGATTTGTCAGAGGAAGCAATGGCAGTGACTTATCAAAGTTTGCATGGGTTTGAACCATTGCCTAATCAGTTTAGATTTTTTAGTAAAGGAAGCGGCTATTGCGAAGCATCTATAGAAGGCTCCGATTGCAGTATTGGCTTACTAGATCCCGAAAATATCCATCACATGAATTGTGGCTGGATAATAAAGGGGATAGGGGTCAATAGTTATAAGCAACGCCTTATTATGATTGCGGGGCTTGCTGCGGCTTTTACAATGGCTAGAAAGCACTCTGGCCAAACAATTGATATATAACGTTCATTTCAATGGTATTATCCGGGACTCCTTGTGGTCCCGGTTTTTTTATTGCTATACTCTTAATATGACAGAAAAAATGCCTCAAAACTCCTCTGAAACAGGGGAGAAGATAACTGTTCGAGACCTCATTGAATTAGGGGCGAGTAAGCGCAAAGAAATTGTTGCAGGAGTTCAATCTGTTTCAAATGAAATAAATGAAAGCCTAAAACTTAAGCTATTGGCTGACACTGGTTCGGTAAGTCGAAAAAACTATGGTTTTAGCAAAGAAGAGCTTAAGGTGCATGATGATTATATAGATATGAAAGATGATAAATTCATTCGTAATAATTATGATTTACCAGCCGATGCAGAGATTAGCAAAGAAATGAAAATGAAATGGGAACAAGAGCAAGAGAATCGAATTAGTGAGATCATGGAAATGGTGACAATGATAATCCTTCATAAAGTTTTAAAAGATGAGTTTATTATTTGTCGTGCCGCAAAGTACGATGACTATCACGGAGTTGATAATATTATTGTCCACAAAGCAACAGG
>CAYGIU010000136.1:0-1757 GCA_964350015.1 uncultured Gammaproteobacteria bacterium | reverse complement strand
GTGCTGATATTGTTGGTGGTGAAGATTTGATTGCCGAAATCAAGAAAACTGAAAAAACTGACTTTGCTGTTGCAGTTGCTGAACCAGCTTTGATGAAAAATCTTGGTTCAATTGCTAAAATCTTAGGAACTCGTGGTTTAATGCCATCACCTAAGAACGAAACTGTTACTGTTGATCCAGCTAAAACTATTGCTGAATTGAAAAAAGGTAAAATCAGCTTCAAGAATGATGATACTGCTAATGTCCATGTCGCCATCGGCAAAGTATCTTTTGATGCTGAAAAGCTAGTAGAAAACTTTGAAGCCGTAGTTAGCGCCATTAAGAAAGCTAAACCATCGGGCTCAAAAGGAACTTACCTAAAAAGTATTACGCTTTGCTCGACCATGGGTCCGGGCATCAAGGTTTCCGCTTAAATTTAGATAAAAGAAAAGAGCCTCCATTCGGGGCCCTTTTTTTATTTACTGGAAGGATAGTTTTAATTTTTCCAAACCAGTTTTTTAATTCTTGCCTGTTTATTCAAGGCATACACCAATAGCACCAAGCTCGGAATAATCAATAACTCGATTAGCGGCTGGGCAAATTGAAAATCTACAACATACACAGCGGTAAGGATGCAAAGTATGAGCATCATATTATCAGCCTCTTTTTTATTAGCTTTTTCAGGAATTGATAAAAGCTTATTGAGTTCTTCCTGGCGCTTATAGGAAAGAGCCATCGCAACACTTAACTCAACAACAAAGAAGCATGAAACAACCCACTCAACGCCCGGGAATTTTGCAGCAACCCCAGAAAACGAAAGCACCAGCACTACGGCAATAATAACACCGCAGACTACTGACATTTTGCGCCAGCGGTAAATAAGGTCTGAAGCATTTTTTTGTGCCAAACCTTGGAATTCTTGTGGCAAATTAACCTCCTTTTAAATTTAATGAACTTTTTTTCATAATACGTATTTTCTAATTCTTTGTCAATTTATTATCCTTTGACTAAATACACACTAACCGCTACATTTACTGTATAATAAAACCCTATGGAAACTCCACGCTCTAACGAAGTATTATCTTGGGATGAATGCTTTATGCGAATCGCTAAAGTAATTGCCCAGCGTTCAAAAGACAACTCGACACAAGCCGGAGCGGTTATTGTAAACCGCGAACATGTTGTTGTCGGGCTCGGATACAATGGTTGGCCACGAGGCATTGATACAGATAAATTACCATGGGAACGTGATGGAAAATTATCAGAGACAAAATATGCCTACGTTGTGCACGCCGAAGAAAACGCCGTTTATAACGCCAATGGTTCAACGCGCGATTGTATTTTGTACTGCACACTTTTCCCCTGTAATGAATGCGCTAAAACAATGATTCAAAACGGTATCAGTGAAGTAGTATTTGAAAACGATAAATATCATGATCAAGAAGCCTGGATCGCTTCCCGCAGGTTATTTGAATTAGCCGGAGTTACATGCCGTCAATATAAAAGTCAAGAATAATATGGATGAAAAGAAACAACTGATCCTAATCGAGGATACCTGCACTCCGGAGGATAACGCGATGCTACAAGCTTTGTATTCGCGAAGTGCGGCGAGCGTTACCGAGCATCTAGAAAAAGTAAAAAAAGCCGGTTCAGGAAAGTTCATGGAAAGCTTTTATGTTGGCTATGGCCATGGCAGTATTGGCGACTGCGGATCAACAACAATTTTTATTGAAAACGTTTCGATCCTTGCGGCCAAAGCAATTCAAGATTGGCGACTC
>CAYGIU010000135.1:0-1781 GCA_964350015.1 uncultured Gammaproteobacteria bacterium | reverse complement strand
GGTTTCCCCGGTTGGCATATTGAATGTTCGGCCATTAGCTTGAAGTATTTAAGTAAAAATTTAGATATTCATTGCGGCGGCGCCGATCATATCAATATTCATCATACGAACGAAATTGCCCAGTCAGAAGCGGCTACCGGGAAGAAATTTTTTAATTATTGGTTGCACGGCGCGTTCTTGAATATTCACGGTGGTAAAAAAATGGCTAAGAGCGCTGATAATTTTTTAACGATTGATAACGCTCTTGTGAAAAAAGATTTAAATCCGCTCGCTTATCGTTTTGCCGCTTGCCAAGTCCATTATCGCAAACCGATGGAATATAGCGAAGCTGGTCTAAAACAGGCCCAGCAGGGCTTACAGAAACTATGGGAGCAAGTCGCTTTATTAGGCCCTAAGACCGGAAAAATTAATGCCGATTTTAAATCTAAATTTTTAGAAGCGATTAATAATGATTTGAATTTACCGAAAGCCTTAGCTGTTTTGGCGGCCGTCCTGAAAGCGAAGCTTAAACCTGAAGATAAGTTGGCGACTATTTTGGATTTTGATAAAGTTTTAGGTCTAGATTTAAAGAAAAAGAGATTAGAGCTTCAAACTGTTGATAAAGCTGAAGAATATCCGGCAGCCATCGTTCAAAAAGCCGGCTTACGCGATGAAGCGCGCCGCCAAAAAGATTGGGCGCAGGCCGATAAGTTGCGCCAGGAAATTGAAGATGCTGGTTATTTAATTGAAGACGCGGTCACCGGCTCGGTACTCAAGAAGAAATAAAATGCCTAAGAAAAACTTTTGGTTAGAACTTAAGAATAAAAAACAACCGATTTTAGCCTTGGCACCAATGGCCGGTTTTACTGATTCTGCTTTTCGGCAAATTTGTAAAAAATTTGGGGCCGATGTTTTGTATAGTGAGATGGCTTCGGCGACCGCTTTGTACTATAGTGATTACGCTAAAGATAAAGCTAGTCGTCAAAAGATTAAGAATGCGACGCTGGAACTCTTGAAATTTAATCGCCGACAAGAAAAATATTATGTGGTCCAGCTTTTCGGTTCCAACCCGGAGCACTTTGCGGTCGAAGCTAAGATTATTACTCGAGAAATAAAACCGGATGGGATTGATATTAATTTTGGCTGCCCGGTTTCTAAGGTTATCAAGCAAGGCGCCGGTTCCGATTTAATGAAAAATTTGCCTCGGGCGCGTGCTGTTATTGAGGCGGTTTTAAATAATACTGATTTGCCGGTGTCTATTAAAATTCGAGCCAAGTCCGGAAATGTCGACGCTCGAGAATTTTTAAAAACACTTTCCGATTTGCCGCTGGCGGCGCTTATGATTCATGGGCGCAGTGTTAATCAGGGGTTCGTCGGGGAGCCGGATTGCGACTTAATTAAAAAAGCGCGTGAATATTTTTCCGGAGTAATTATTGCTAATGGCGGCGTCAATGATTTGCATAGCGCTCAAAAAATAATGAAAGCCAGTCAGGCTGACGGTTTAGGCTTAGCTCGAGGAATCTTGGGTCGCCCTTGGTTATTCCAAGAAATTAGACAGAATCAAGAAATTCAATTATCGGTGGCGGATACTTTAGGATTAATGTTAAAGCAAGCACAGTTGCAAGAAAAAATAAAAGGCGCCGGTGCTATCATTGAACTGCGCAAACATTTAGTCTGGTATGTTAAATCTCTTTCTGGGGCCAGCCGCTTACGCGAACAATTAGTTAAGGTGGAAAATATTAACGATTTAAAAAAGATTATTAAAGACTATCAAGCAACTATATGACCCTTTATATAAATAC
>CAYGIU010000134.1:0-1796 GCA_964350015.1 uncultured Gammaproteobacteria bacterium | reverse complement strand
TCAAATTATTCTGCACAGCAGAATAATTCTGCGAAGCAAAAATCATAAACGAAATTAACTTTGCGAAGCAGAATAATTCTCTTTAGATTCTATTTGCCCGTGATAGAATATCGCAATATCAAAGGAGAAAACTATGATACAAATCCGTAAATCACAAGACCGAGGCCAAGCAGATCACGGCTGGCTCAAAAGCTTTCACACATTCTCATTTGCAGATTATTATGACCCTAAATGGATGGGGTTTCGCGTGCTTCGTGTCATCAATGAAGATTTTGTTGATGGCGGGGAAGGATTTGATACTCATCCTCATAAAGATATGGAAATTATAACCTATGTTTTATCCGGCGCGCTTGAACATAAAGATAGTATGGGAACAGGATCTGTCATCAAACCAAACGACCTGCAAGTGATGTGTGCTGGACGTGGTGTTACCCATAGCGAATTTAATCACTCACCCAAAGAATCCGTTCATCTTTTGCAAATCTGGATATTGCCTAATGCAAAAAATCTTCAGCCTAATTACCAGGAAAAATCTTTCCCGCCGCAAAGCAAAAAAAATAATTGGTGTCTACTGGCATCTTTAGACCAGCGTCAAGGCAGTTTAAAAATTAATCAAGATGTTGATCTTTATTGCAGCGTATTAGACAAAGGGACAACCATTGACTTTACTTTTAAGAAAGAGCGCTTCGGATGGCTACAAGTTGCCCGAGGCGACATTTCAATTGCTGGAAAGAAATTAAATCAAGGGGATGGCGCCATCATAAATGATGAAACAAATATTGCTATATCCGCTGATTCAGAGGCAGAAATCCTCTTATTTGACCTACCATAATTTATGACATCATCTGCCAGTAATTTATTATTGCACATCTGTAAAAAGGGATATTCGAAAGTTCTGGCTAAAGAACTGAGCCTGCATAACCACAGCATCGTTGAATCCTCCGATGACTGGATTATTTCTCAAACAAATAATGTTGTAACAGAGGCATTAAATTATTCTTGGGCTCAACAAACTTTAATTAAACCCATTGAAATAAAAGAAATTTCCGTTAACGCTCAAGCCCAAAAGCTCCTCGATTACTTCGCGCAAATTATTAAAAATAAAGACATTCAAAATACTTTTTATTTAGATACTACCGCAAGCGAGGCCAAAGAAGGGCTCAACAAACGTTCCAAGGCTGTCCTAGATTTATTTCAAGATAAACTTAAAAAACGATTTGGCCGGATTTCCAAAATTATTTTTCGCCCGCAAGTTACTGAGCCAGTTGTTTTAACTGGCCTTTTTATTTTCTTTACAGATTTTGGCAGGATGTATGCCTGTTCAAAAACTATATTTGGCGGACAGCATCGAGTCAAAGATGACAAAGATGCTCCAAGCCGATCATTTTTAAAAGTTGAAGAGGCTTATGGAATTTTAGGCAAACGTCCTAAAAAAGGAGAATCCATTGTTGATCTTGGCGCATCTCCCGGCGGATGGACTTATAGCGGCATTAAGGCTGGCGCAAAAGTTATCGCCGTCGATCACGGCGCGCTGACTGGGATCTGTCATAAACATCCTTTGATTGACCACATAAGAGAAGATGCCTTTAAATTTAAACTCGAAAGAAAACAGCAGGTTCATTGGCTTTTTTGCGACATTGTGGAAAATCCCTACCGCGTACTGGAAATCTTAAAAGAATGGATTGGAAATAAATGGTGTAAGAATTTTATTGTTAATTTAAAATTAGGACAAATCGACCCCATCATGTTTGTCGAACGCTTCGAGCAAGAACTGGTGACTCTACAGCCCCAATGCC
>CAYGIU010000133.1:0-1797 GCA_964350015.1 uncultured Gammaproteobacteria bacterium | reverse complement strand
GTTCAGAGCTTGCTCTTGCGATATTTTTAAAATCTTTGGGTAAAACTGTGCAGATTGTTAATGATGAAAAACTTCCCGCGAGGTTTTCTTTTTTATATGGCGCAAAATCGATCAAAGCATATCGTCCAGGGCTTAATCTTAATACAGATGTCGTTATTGTTGTTGATTGCGGGGAATTAGATCGCGTAGGAAAAGTTCAAAAACTTCTCAAGGGAAATAAAGTCATCGTTAATATTGACCACCACATTACAAATGACCTTTTTGGTGATATTAATTTAGTCATTCCTAATGCGTCCTCAACGGCAGAAGTGCTGTTTGACTTGTTAATGTTTATGAAATGTAAAATTAACAAAGAGATAGCAAAGCATTTATATCTTGGAATTATGACCGATACAGGGTCGTTTCGATATGAGAATACTTCAAGTAAAACTTTTAAGGTTGTTAGTCAGTTAGTTGAACATAATTTTTCAGCCAACGCTTTATATCAGCAGGTTTATGAAATGATTCCTTCTAGGGATTTGAAAGGTGTTGCTGCGGTTGTGGCTGATTCAGATTCATTATTTAATGGTAAAGTTATTGTTGTTGAATTGCCTAGAAAAGTTTTAAAAAGTTTTTCTGAGGATTTTGACTTAAGAGATATGATATTTCGTTTCTTGCGTTCAATTAAGGGCGTGGAGGTTATTGCAATTTTAACTGAGTTTGAAAGTAAAAAAACACGAGTTAACTTGCGTTCTAACAGAACATTTGATGTTGCTCGATTGGCGAGTATTTATAGCGGTGGGGGACATAAACGAGCAAGCGGTTGTATGATTGCACGTTCAATGAAAGATGCAAAAAAAGATTTAATTAAACAGATTGGTAAAACAATATGAAAGACGGAATTATTGTCATTAATAAACCAGATGGAATAACGTCTCATGATGTTGTTTCCAAAATTCGTCGTAAGTTCAATATGAAGCGTGTGGGGCATGCGGGGACGCTGGATCCATTAGCAACGGGTGTTCTTGTCATGCTTTTAGGTAAATCTACCAAGCTTTTTGATCGATTTGTTGCTTTTGATAAAGCGTATAAGGCGACGCTTATTTTAGGAACAACTACAAAATCTGCAGATACTCAGGGTGAAATTATTGAGCAAAAGCCTTTTGAGCATATTACAAAAGAGATGGTTTTGGATGTTTTTAAAAAATTCTTAGGAGAGACTCTTCAGGTCCCGCCGATGGTTTCTGCTGTAAAACATAAAGGTAAGAAGCTTTATCAACTTGCTCGTCAAGGAATTGAAGTTGAGCGAACTCCAAGAAAAATTACAATTTATAAACTTGAGATGATTGAGTTTAAGCCGCCCTATGTTGAGTTTTATCTGGAATGTTCTAAGGGAACATATGTTCGCCAATTGGCTCATGACGTTGGGCAAGTTTTACATTGCGGTGCATGTATTAGTCAAATTCAAAGAACGAAAGTTGGAAAATTTAGCATTGAAGAGTCAGTTACAATTGAGGATCTGGATGAAAGTCATATACAAGCCTGGCAAGATTAAAGTTCGAAAAGAAAAATTTATTGTGGCTATTGGCGTTTTTGATGGTGTGCATCGAGGGCACCAGACGCTTATTAAAAAAATTGTTCAAAAGGCTCGTCGATTAAAAGTTAAATCTGCTGTTCTTACCTTTGATCCTCACCCGGTGCATGTTTTATATCCTGAAAGACACCTGTCGTTGATTGTTCCGCTTGCTTATCGATTAAAGTTAATTGAGAGGCTAGGCGTTGACACGGTGTTTGTTGTTAAATTTACTAAATCATTTG
>CAYGIU010000132.1:0-1809 GCA_964350015.1 uncultured Gammaproteobacteria bacterium | reverse complement strand
ATACTGCCATGCCCAATGTGCTCTCCCCAATGAGAGGTGAAGTACACGCTCATTTCCACCAAAATAATTTTGATGCTTTTATAACTACCAAAGCAGGCAGCATGAAGCCTTTGGAATTTGATCATGCCATGTATGATTTAGTCAATTTTTTAAACTTGACGGCTGAGCCTATCCGCTTAATCCGTATTTGGATTGGTATCGCTTGCATAGCCGTTTTGAGTATCTTATTATTACTCTTTTACTTCTGGCGTTTAACGCTTACCAAAAAACAGGAATCTTTATGAGCACTGATGTACAACCTATTAAACCTTATTTAATCCGCGCTTATTATCAGTGGATCTGCGATAGCAAATGCACACCCTACCTATTAGTCCAAGCCAATTTACCGCATGTAATGGTACCTAAACAATATATTGACACAAGTGACAATAGCATTGTTTTTAACATTTCCCCTGTCGCCATCAATCAATTAGTGATGAATAAGTATAAAGTACAATTTGAGGCAAGCTTTGATGGATCAATTCAAACGATCGTAATACCCAACTATGCCATTCTTGGCCTATATGCACAAGAAAATGATGAAGGTGTGATGTTTGATATTGACACCAACGAAGCCGATGTAGAAGCCGTTGAGTTTGCTAAAGTTGAGAAGATCACGGCACCTAAAGTGGTAAGTTTGCATCCGCATCTGCGGGTCATTAAAAAAGAAGATTAATAATCAGCAAGCGTAGCCTGGATTAGCGCAGCGTAATCCAGGAAAATAAAATAACGCTTGGCATATTTAGATAGTTAGAGAGCTACACGCATCGTATAGAACAATCTTCCCCATCTGAACCTGAAGAATACCCATCAGTTGAAAATGAAGAAGAGTTCGTCATCTGTGTTGCAGTCGGATCGTCCCCATCAATAAACTCAATATCAACATTGTTGGGTACGGATTAGCTAGGCACACCAAGCACCTTATTCCTTAACAATCCCCTCACTATCTGCCTCACTATTAACCTCCTCAATATACTCACGAATCAGCTTAGCAGATACGGCAAGATTTTGCGCGGCTTTTGCACATTCATCAAAATACTCAGCGGCCTTACTATCAGTAAGGCTAGCATGTGGCTTAACCGCGGCAAGCAATTGCGAGATTAACAAACTTAATTCTGAGGTTACATCTGACAAAGGTAAAAGATCATGTGCAATCTTTTTAATCGTTCTAGCCATGTTATTTCTCCGTTGAACATTAATAGATAGGACTTCTTTTGAAACATTCTCGATAAGCACCAATAACGATATCTCCATTGTCTCGCCGAAGTCGAATGGGCTCAGCGTTATAAGCGAATAACATGATCTCATCACTCAAATGAAAACCATATTTCAACTCAATTGCGTTGGAGCTTTCTAAATACACTAATACTATTTCACCCTCTTTAAATGATGCTACTTCTTCAAAAATCATTCTATCGCCCACTTCGAATTTTGGTACAAAGTTGGTTTCTGTAACGTAGACTCCAATAGTTTTATGACTGTACTTTACGGTCGATAATAGAAAATCTTGAGCATTTAAATTTTGCTTTGCATGAGTTCGATAATAAAGTTTTAATTGATCAGGATAATACAACGGGATTTTGTACGTTTTTATAGAAGTATTTTCATCATACATACTTCCAACCCCTGCTGATAACCACTGTTCATTGACATTAAGATAGTCAGCAATTTTTTTCGCATTTTTAGAAAACTTTACATCATTATTCAGAATATAATGTAGGCCAGATGGAGACAAGCCTAGTTTTTCAGCTAAATGCGACTGCTTTACGC
>CAYGIU010000131.1:0-1824 GCA_964350015.1 uncultured Gammaproteobacteria bacterium | reverse complement strand
AACCCGGGTGCTTTCGCACCCGGGTTTATTGATTGGCGGAGAAAGAGGGATTCGAACCCCCGGTCCAGTCACCCGGACAACGGTTTTCAAGACCGCCGCATTCGACCGCTCTGCCATTTCTCCCTCGTTTACCATAGCCTTGGCGAAGGTAAACTCTTGTTAACCGTATCCGCCGGTGGCGGCGAAGGTAAACTTTCTTTTACTGAACTTTAGCGAAGGTAAGATGTTTGTTGTTCATCGAACCTTTAGCGAAAGTGATCAGGCCGCAAAAGTAATACATTTTTTAGAATGCTGAAATACTAAACCTGAATTTGGAGAAAAAACAATAAACCTGTTTTTACCCGGTGGCCCGAAACCTCGTTTCTACATGAGTTTTCATGAACTTTATGAACTTTTTTTGAAAGTTTATCAACAAATACGCATTTTTTAGCCGCTAAATTTGCTTAAACCGTTTAATCACCTATATTTGCCTTTACATTTGACACTTTAATGATTACTAACCCTAAAAATTTTAATTATGAACAAAGCACAATTAATTGATGCAATTGCTGCTGATGCTAAATTAACAAAAGCAGACGCTAAAAGAGCTCTCGATGCATTTGTAAAATCTACTTCAAAAGCGCTTAAAAAAGGCGATCGCGTAGCTTTGGTTGGATTCGGTTCTTTCTCTGTTTCTAAAAGAAACTCAAGAACAGGTAGAAATCCACAAACTGGAAAACCTATCACTATTAAAGCTAAAAAAGTTGTGAAATTTAAAGCTGGTAGCGAATTAGCAAAAACAGTTCAATAAAAAATATTTTTTATGTTTAAAATCCCGGTTCTGCCGGGATTTTTTTTGTCCACTTGCAAAAATCAACGAATTTCAATGGCATTTCAGATTTTATCTTCAAAATTTATAAATCGTTACGCCTCATTCATAATTCAATTTTCAAATCAATAAATTATTATGCAACTTCGCCAATCATAAGAATTCAACTATTCTTTGAGTTTTTATCTCAGCGCTAAGACTCCCCGGTTTCTACCTGGGGAACAACTATTTATGGTTTTAAAGGATAAGTATAGTGAAAAACGACCTCATTGCCTACCTCTCCCGGTTCCTTTCCGAAAACCGCCTTAAGGTGCTGGAAGATGTACTACGTATGCGTACGCGATATCTTACTGTTGTTCTGGAAGACCTTTTTCAGGCCCAGAACGCGAGCGCTGTGCTGCGTACTTGCGAATGTTTCGGAATACAGGATATCCACATCATTGAAAATAAGAACAAGTTTATTGTCCATAAAGATATTTCCATGGGTTCCAATAAATGGCTTAATATCTGCAAATACAACCGACGGAAAAATAACTCCCCTGTAGCTGTTAAATACCTGCGTGACGCGGGCTACCGCATCATCGCGACCAGCCCGGACCCAAGCTATCCGTACCTGCATGATCTTGATATCACGGGTGGCAAAATGGCATTGTTCTTTGGTACTGAACTTACCGGTGTATCTGAAACCATTGAAGAAAGCGCCGATGAATTCGTTAGAATACCCATGTATGGCTTTACGGGGAGTTTTAATATATCTGTTTCTGTGGCCCTGTGTCTTCAGGACATCGTTCAAAAACTCCATAATTCCAATGTAAGCTGGCAACTATCCCACGAAGATTATTCCGATCTGCTCCTTACCTGGATGCGCTATTCAATTAAAAAAGTCGAACTCATTGAGAAGAAGTTTTTTGAAATGAATAAGGGATCGCTTTGATAATTAGACGTTTACGGTCGTGATGAACGTGACGACGTGACGACCTTTAGATTAGCAAAATTAATTTTAATATTATAATCTG
>CAYGIU010000130.1:0-1827 GCA_964350015.1 uncultured Gammaproteobacteria bacterium | reverse complement strand
AAATGATCAAGCGAAGCAGGAATGTGATGACGATAACAGCCAGCACCCAAGAAAAACGGGCCTTCACCGGCAGAGCGATTTTTTATCGCTAATGATTTTAAGATATTTTCAACTTCGATTTCGCCTTGAAAATTTGGCAAATCGGCAACTGGTTTTTTCAGCAAAAATTCAGCCGGAACCGCATCATAAAGTTGATCAACACTAGAGACGCCAATAGCCTTGAGCATCTCCGCTCTGTCAGATTGAGTGAAAGCGAGATAACGCATTTTTAAAAGGATTTAATTTTTAGACCAGAGCCAAACGGGCAGATGGATTTCAGCTAGATATTTTAGCAGCACAACTGAAATATTCAACCGATAAAAAAAGATTTACGCAAATCAGCCAAAGCAATCTTTTTTTCATAGAGCGCTCGCCCAATAATCACGCCACTTATACCATCTTTTTTAAGTGTTGAAATTTTATGTACATCGTCAATCGAAGACATGCCTCCAGAGGCAATTACTGGGATTTTTAGATTTTGTGCTAAGGCTTTAGTACCGACAACATCAGGCCCTTCAAGGGTTCCATCGCGAGAAATATCGGTGTAAATAATTGCCGATACGCCACAATCTTCAAACTTTTTTGCTAATTCTAAAACAGTAATTTCAGAGGTTTCAATCCAACCTTCAGTGGCCACATAACCGGCCTTCGCATCAATACCAACAACAATTTTTCCAGGAAATTTTTTGCAAGCAGCTTTGACAATTTCAGGATTTTTTGCCGCGATAGTGCCAAGGATTACGCGTGAAACGCCAAGCTCTAACCAGTGCTCGATTGCCTCGAGAGAACGAATCCCGCCGCCAAGTTGAATAGGGATTTTAATCGCTGCAATAATTGATTTTATTGCCACAACATTGGCCGAAACACCAGCAATGGCGCCATCTAAATCAACCACATGCAAATATTTGAATCCTTGACCTTCAAACTCTTGCGCTTGTGCTTGCGGGCTGTGATTGAATGTTGTGACTTGATTCATATCGCCTTTAAACAAGCGCACGCACTGGCCGTTTTTAAGATCGATTGCCGGAAAAATTATCATTTTAAATTTGTTGATGCCGGCAAATTGCCATTATTTTATTTCGCAATTTACCGGCCTAGACCTCTTGCAACTGCCTAGCAACTAACGCACCAAGCTCTCAATAAAACTATCATCAAGCAAAATTTCTTGCAATATATCTTTTAGCAAAAGATTAATTGTCCGAGAGTCCGTTTCTTCAAGTGGCACAATAAAATGTTTATTATCCCAGGCGGTTCCATAATTTTTGGTAAACTTAAGACCAGTTCTTGAATCAGCGACCACAATTTTTAGGCCCGCCTCAATTCTTGAAGTGCCGATTCCAAAACCACTTTTTGCCTTATAATCAAAGGTTTCAATGTAAACATTAATGATTTTATCATGGCCCGGCTTAAAACCACGACGCATTAAATTTTGCGTAATCTTAAATTGCACAAACGCTGCCAAATCTACATTTGAAGTGATTTCTATTTCTTCGTTAGAAAATGTTTTGCGACCTAATAATTTTTTTTCTGCACGAACATCATACACCGTCACATCTACACCAGTATTGTTTCCCAATGTTGAACTTTGATTTGGCGCATCAAAACCAAGGATAACTTGCTGATCATAATGATGACAAGAAATTACTGCCAAAAATGGCAAAATTAAGAGAAATTTTTTCATAAAATAAGCGATTTAATTAGTAAACCTCATGTTTATATCAGATTTCTAACTAATAATAAATATATATTTAAAATAGGACAAATTAAATCGACTAACTTAATTATATC
>CAYGIU010000129.1:0-1861 GCA_964350015.1 uncultured Gammaproteobacteria bacterium | reverse complement strand
CTCGATAAAAGATTTTCCAGAGGAATTAACACAGTATTTGAAGCTCGCAGATTAAACCAAAAATCCGGATACTCGACCGATAAGCCGTCGAGCTCGTTTATCTTTCCATCTTTATATGATTCTTTTACCAGAGCAATTTTTTCCTGAGGATTTTCTACTCGCAGACTAATTTCTCCACTACTAAAGTATTTTTCAAATGGTTTTAGATATTCACTAAATGTGATATTGGTTTGTGATAATTCAACAAGTAATTTCAAGGCGACAATTCCCGGAACTTCATAGCAACCTTCACCGCTCATATTTAACATAAAATGTCCGGAAGATTCTCCGGCAAAATATGCGCCCGAATCAATCACTGCTTCTTTTATTAAAGAATGCCCAACGCGGGTCACGAGCGGAGTTCCGTTATTTTCTAAAATAGTATCTAAGGTAATTCTTCCTGGTCGAATATCATAGGCGATAGTCGCTCCTGGTTTTTCGCGTAAAAATATTTTACATAAAATTGCTCTCATAATTCCCGGTTCTACAGCTTTGCCAAGTTCGTCAACAAAAAATATACGATCTGAATCGCCATCTGTAGCAATTCCTAAATCAGCTTTTGTTTCTATAAGTTTCGTACAGAGATCTTGAATATTTTCTGATTTATAAGGATCCGCCGGATGCGCCGGAAAATTACCATCGAGTTCCCAGTTCATCTTTTCAACTTTAAGCTGCGGAAGTTTTTTAAAAAGTTCTTCAAAGTACGGCGCTCCCATAGCATTGGCCGTATCAAAAACTATTGATAACGGTTTAATCATGCTCAAATCAATATATTTTAAATCATGCTCGACTTGATCGGCTACAACGTTTTCTTTTTTCACTACTGTACCTTTATTGTGATGATTCTTTACGCCTTCTTCAATAATAATTTTTTTTAAATCCATGATCCCTGAATTTTCAGAAATTGGTGAAGCCATTTGTCGTACCATTTTAAAGCCATTCCATTCCTTAGGATTATGCGACGCGCTCACCATAATTCCTCCGTCGTATTTATACTGAGCAACAGCAAAATAAAATGTTGGCGTTGAAACTAAGCCAATATCAATAACTTCAGCCCCGCCATCAATTAGTCCTTTAATTAATTGTTCATGCAATTGCGGACTGGAAAGGCGCATATCGCGACCAGCAACAACGCTAAAGTCATCTTTGCCCATTTCATCACGACGCATTTGGCAATAAGCTAAACCAAGCTTGTACGCAAAGTCATCGTCGAAATCAGCATTATAGATTCCGCGAATATCGTAGGCTTTGAAGATAGAAGGATTAATATTCATAGTGGTCGTTGCTGGATTCGGACCAGCGACCTTTCCGATGTGAACGGAACGCTCTAACCAGCTGAGCTAAACGACCGCGTCCAACGCTTCATTTACTAATCTGTCCGCTTCTACGTTACGTTCACGCGGCACATGAGTATATGAAATCTTTTTGAACTTTAACGACAAATTATGCACCTTTACAAATAAAGGCGCGAGTTCTTTATTTTTAACTTTATATTCAAGCTTTAATTGCTTAACAACTAGTTCACTATCCAAAAAACATTCAACCACTTCCGCGCCTAATTTCACTGCCGCTTCAAGTCCGGCGATGATCGCCTGATACTCTGCTTGATTGTTAGTAGTTTCTCCAATCGTTTTGGAAATTTCTTCAACAACTTTTCCGTCGCAAGATATTACTGCGCCAATAGCGGCCGGGCCCGGATTACCGCGCGCACCGCCGTCTGAAAATATCGTAAAGGTTTTCATATTATTCTGTTTTGATATCGACAATTTTTAATTGGGCTTCCCTCCGGCCGTTAAAGATATTGAAACATACGGTATAGACA
>CAYGIU010000128.1:0-1872 GCA_964350015.1 uncultured Gammaproteobacteria bacterium | reverse complement strand
CTTCAGGAGAATTTGGCTTTTCTTTATTTAAAATCCTCGATACAGGGAAATTAAAACTTTACAAGCTAGATTTGAATACTCAAGGTGCCCTTAAAACTCTTTCTCAGGCAACCCTAGCTGAATCTTTCATAAATTTAACCCCCGACATTATAAGAACTTTCAATGACCTGAAAAAGCAGAAACAAGCAAAAATAGAATGGAGCACATCAATTCACGTTCTATATTGGTGCATCTATATTCCCTGTTTTTTATCTATGATTTTTTCAACCATGGTCGCTTATCTTGCAAGTTCAACTTTGGCAGAAGAATTTGGAATCACAGGAGCATGGAAAAATCTCTTTGTGGGTTACGGCACAAGCTCAAATGCAGTGTCATATTGCACGTTCAATTTAACCACAATGAATACCAAGGTCACTGATTTATGTCAGAGCCTTTCTGATGAATCATTTTGGAAACCATTAACACTCTCTACGACAGGACGCGCGCTGTTTTTTGGATTAACATTATTTGGAATGATCGCCAACCTTGGTTTTGCTTTCTTCTCCATGTATAACTTTTTTCAAATGCCTATTATCAATCAATATATACCTGAATGGGTACAATTGAGCTTTATTGTTTTGAATGTTTACGTTTCTCTTTTTACGGGGATTTTTAATTTTGCTGCCTCTGCTTTTGAACAAACTGAAAAAATACTCGCCGGTGAATTTTCCTGCCCTTCTTTTGTGAATGGATTTTCAACCAGTCTCATTTTGACCGATACAACGATTAATTGCTTAGGCGCATTTTTAGGCATCGCAAAATTGACTGGCTATATACCTCATGACGATCAATCAATACAAAATTTTCTTCTTGCAACAAATGTTGTGATGACAATCAGTTACGATTATTTAACTTCGGGTATGTCAAGAAAAGGCGCTGAAAAACTTATTCGCTGGTTTGAGGCGAATTTTCATTCAGATAAAGGATATAAAAAAGTCGGCAGCGATGAAGATGTGATCCATTCATTATCGACGGGAAATGATGACAGACTATCGGACAATCGATCGTCAATTTTTTCTCAAAATTCTGAAAGAAAAATAAAAACTTGGTTTTGTTGTGCAATTTAAAGAATGAGCAGGCACAAGGCGCAGCCCCTACGACTTAAATTTTGATCCTCAAGCTGCCAAACAACCATCAATGAGACTTTCATAGGGAATATGCAGCCCTTTATGCAAACTGATAATTTGACGCATCGTCAAATGTCGCTTTCGATTTAGAATATCTCCTACGCGACTTTTAGGCCCCAAATAAATTTCCAAATCTTTTCTTGTTAGGTTTTTTTGGTCCATAAGAAATTGAATCGCTTCAACAGGATCTGAAGCTGGTATTGCATAATGCTTATCTTCGTACGCCTGAACTAAAACCAGCAGCACATCCAATTCATCACCCTCAGCAGTATGTTGCTTTGCACCCCAAAGCATTTCGACACGCGTCAACGCTTTTTGATAGCATTCTTCGTCATAAATAGGTTTAATCATTTTAGTTCACCTCTGCCGCAATGATGCGATCGTATTCTTTATGCGTACCTACAAACTTTATGAACATTGCTTGTCTTGAATAATCTACCGCGCACACAATACGATAGTCATTCCCCTTCACATTAAAAATCACGCGATCATTTGCTACAAACGAAGCGCTCCTTAACATTTTCTTTACGTCTTGTGGCGTTTTCCATTTTTGCTTAGAACAAAAATGATACCACTCGTTCAAATAAGGCTGAGACTTCTCATTTCCCGCAGTTTCCCAGTAAACTTTCAGGCGACTTTTAGCAATAATTCTCATAGTAGTGTAGGTTACCAATTTGGTTACGTCAAGGTTTTAATTATGTTATTG
>CAYGIU010000127.1:0-1875 GCA_964350015.1 uncultured Gammaproteobacteria bacterium | reverse complement strand
GGTCAAACGCATCAAGACGTCGCGGATATGTTCCGGATGAGATACTTCTTCAAAAAATAATTTATTGGAATCACTAGCCGTTTGCACAATAACATTGCCGTAATGCAGCATTGTCGGCATAAATCCATGCGATTCACTCGAAACATCTTGAATCCTACTTAAACGCATTTCAGAGATAGAGCGAGAGAAAAAGCCATGCTGGCGCACGTCGATAATTCGCTGATCAGTAATAATCCAAACATCCAAAAAATAATCAATCAATGAAAAGAAAAATAAGAGCCAGATAAAAAACAAATAAGCGCTGGCCGCTAGTAAAATCATCGGCCACATCCAGGTTGTAAAAATAAGCTCAGGAAACATAATCCGAATCATCGTTATAACAATAAGCGGTAGAATCAAAAGCAAGAGAAAAAATATAACCCGTTTAATGGCAATGAAGGCGTCGCGATGAACAACTGATATAACTTTTTCGCCCGGCAATGTTCCGGCTAAACGATAAACTGATAACATATTATTTAAAAACGTTAGGTGAGCCGTTTAAATTATCAAACAAAGTAATACGGTCAAATAAAACAACTTGCACACTCCAATCAATTTGCGATAAGTAGCTGTATGACAAAAAGATAATAGCTATTGATCCGGCAACATAAATAAATCCAACAAAAAAAGTTCCAAACATCCGACCGCCAAAACGAACTAAATGATAAATACCAACCATGCCTAAGATTACCCACGCAAGTAGAAAGGCGAAATAAATATATAATAAAATGATAAGAGGAAATTCCATAAATTATTCTTCTGCGCTTAGACGCGTGCGACCTAAGTGACGATACGCTTGATCAGTAGCCAATCTTCCGCGATTAGTTCGATCAAGAAATCCCATTTGTAATAAATACGGTTCATACACTTCTTCAATTGTTGCTAAGTCTTCTCCGGTAGCCGCGGCAATCGTACTAATACCAACAGGACCTCCGGCAAACTTATCAATAATTGTTTCTAAAATTTTTCTATCGACTCGATCAAGTCCGCTTTCATCAATCTCCAATAAGGTTAAAGCCAAATCGCACAGTTCAGGAGTTAATCGTCCATCACTTTTAACTTCCGAATAATCGCGAACGCGTCGCAATAAACGATTAGCTAAACGCGGCGTCCTTCGCGAACGCTCGGCTAACGCTAGCACTGCAGCGTTTTCCGCTTCGATACTTAATATCTTGGCGCTGCGAGTAACGATTTGTTCAAGATCTTGAATAGTGTAAAAATCGAGGTGATGCGAAACACCAAAACGATCTCGCAAAGGCGAAGACAATAAACTGACCCTAGTCGTCGCTCCTATAATTGTAAACCTCGGCAAATCAATACGCAACATTTTAGCGGAAGGTCCTTTACCAATAACAATATCAAGCCCAAAATCTTCCATTGCCGGATACAACACTTCTTCAACAGTACGCGGCAAACGATGAATTTCATCAATGAATAAAATGTCGCCTGGATTCAAATTAGTTAAAATTGCCGCCAAATCGCCGGGTTTTTCCAAAGCCGGACCCGAAGTAACGCGTAAGCTCGAACCGAGTTCATTAGCAATGACGTGAGCCAGAGTTGTTTTTCCAAGTCCGGGAGCGCCGTAGAGAAGAACATGATCAATCGGCTCGCTACGTTGTTTAGCAGCCGAAATCAAAATCTCAAGATTCTTCTTAATATTTTCTTGACCGATATATTCGAGTAAGGTCTGCGGACGCAAAGTCAACTCCGCCGCTTCTTCAACGCGAGCATCTCCCAAATTTTCTGGATCAACGATTCGAGGCATATTAGAAATAAAAAACTATATATAAGAAAAGAATCAGCAGATAATTAAATAACATGAACCATTTATTTGAC
>CAYGIU010000126.1:0-1879 GCA_964350015.1 uncultured Gammaproteobacteria bacterium | reverse complement strand
AAAGAAGCAGCTGCTTCAATTCAAAAACGAACAGATGATAAATTTTCCCGAAATGAAAAAGATTTATCATACACAGTTATTGAAGACGATAAAGCTTTCGAGGCATTTTTTAAAAAACTTTCCAAACAAAAACTCTTTGCTTTTGATACTGAGACAAGCGGCTTTGATTGCTTTACGTCATCACTACTTGGAATTAGTTTTAGCTGGCAAGAAGGCGAGGCTTATTTTCTTTCTATTCGAGAAGCTTCGAGCAATGCCAATGAATCAAAACAATCTCTTTTTGATTATTCAAAACCGAAAAAAACCAAAGCTCATCCCTGGCTAGCGCGACTTAAACCGATTTTTGAAGATATAGCAATTAAAAAAATTGGCCATAATATTAAATTTGATATAAAGATACTGCAACAGTTTGATATATTTGTTGCGGGGGAATTCTTTGATACAATGATTGCCGCTTACTTACTTAAGCCGGGCAGTCGCCAATATAGCCTTGATGCCCTCGCTTTAAGCTATTTCCAATTTGAAAAAATAAGCTCAGAAAACTTATTGGGAAGCGGAAAAAATAAACTCAGCTTCCCGGCTGTTCCGGTTGAAAAACTGGGTCTTTATGCAAGTGAAGATGCTGATATTACGTATAGATTATGGCAAAAATTAAAAGACGGTTTAAACGAAGCTGCTTTAACAAAGCTTTTTAGCGACATGGAAATGCCTTTGATTGATTGCTTAATAGATATGGAATTAGCCGGAATTAGCCTTGATACTCCCTATATAAAAAAACTCGATAAGGAAATGGATGTAGAAATTGCCAAAACTCAAAAAACTATCTGGAAGCTAAGCGGCCAAGAGTTTAATGTCAGCTCTCCTAAGCAGATGCAAGAGATTCTTTTCAACAAGATGGGCATCTCTACAGTTGGTTTAGCAAAAACCAAGACCGGTATTTCCACCGGGGCCGATGAATTGTTCAAACTAAAAGGCCGTCATGATATTATTGAACATATTCTTAACTACCGCGAACTAACCAAGCTCTCTTCAACTTATATTAAGACCTTACCGGAATTAGTTAATCCGGTGACACATAGAATCCATACCAATTACAATCAAACAATTGCCGCAACGGGAAGACTTTCTTCAACTGATCCAAATCTTCAAAATATTCCGGTGCGAACGGAAATGGGTCGCCATATTCGCCGCGCGTTTATTCCGGGAAAAGGACTGACTCTTGTTAGTCTTGATTATTCACAAATTGAATTACGACTCGCCGCTCATCTTTCCGGCGACAAAGGAATGATTAAAGCATTTAAAGAAAATCAAGATATTCACACAGCGACAGCCGCCGCCGTCAATCAAATAGCTCTCGATAAAGTTACTCCGGAATTACGCAGCAGAGCCAAAGCTGTTAACTTCGGAATTCTCTATGGACAAGGTCCGCACGGCTTAGCTCAGTCAGCAAGCATTTCTTACGAAGAAGCGAAAAACTTTATCGACGGTTATTTTGCCGCTTATGGAAATATTAGAAAATACCTTGACTCGACTATTGAAGGTGCTCGTAAAAATGGTTATGTTGAAACAATTTTCGGACGCAAACGCTATATTGAAGAAATCAATGCCTCGAATATGATGATACGCAAAAGCGCTGAGCGCATGGCGATCAACGCTCCGATTCAGGGTTCCGCAGCCGACATGATCAAAGCCGCGATGATTGAAGTAAAAAAATTGATTGATAAAAAATATAAGGATTCAGTAACTATGCTTTTACAAGTTCACGACGAATTATTGTTTGAAATAAAACCTGAAGAACTTACTAAAGCCGTTAAAGATATTAAAAAAATAATGGAAGAAGTTATTGAACTTTCAGTACCAATTATTGTTGACGCTAAAG
>CAYGIU010000125.1:0-1889 GCA_964350015.1 uncultured Gammaproteobacteria bacterium | reverse complement strand
ATATCATGGAAAAATTATAAAAACTTCTGAAGAGGATAATTTAATTGCTTTAAAGTTAGTGGATGAATCACAATGCACGGTTGCTGCCCCGTCTGCAAATATTTCAGGGAATCAACCTCCAATGACCTGTCAGGAGGCGCTTAAAGATTTAGATGGTTTAGTTGATGCGGCTATTGATGGTGGAACAGCGGAGATTGGGAAAAGCTCCACGGTTGTTGATTTATGTAAAGACAAACCGATGGTTCTTAGGGAAGGGGCAATTACTCAGCAAGATATTGATGCTGTTGCGTCAAAGAAAACAATTTTATTTGTGTGCACGGGAAATAGCTGCCGCTCAGTAATGGCGGAATATTTACTGAAAGATTATGTTAGGTCTAAAAACAATATTGAAGTATTGTCTGCCGGAACAGGTGTTTTTGTTCAATCAACAGCTAGCTCAGAAACAATTAGTGTTTTGCGTGATGAGGGGATTAACGCTCACAATCACGTTTCTCAGTCGGTGAACACAATTTTGCTTAAAAAGGCAGATTTGATTTTTGTTATGACTCGTGGCCATCGCGCGGCTGTTTTAGAACGTGTTCCAGAAGTTGAGAAGCGGGTTTATTTGTTAAAAGAATTTTGCAGTTTGCCGCCGAGTTTACATACAGATTTAGATATTCCAGATCCGATTGGAAGGTCGCACCAGGCGTATAAAGATTGTTTGGCGGTTATTAAAGAAGCCGTTGCTAAAATTCAGACTTTGATTTAAGGTCTATATTTTAAGGAAGAATAATATGATTATTTATTTAGGGGCTGATCATCGAGGGGTTGCTTTTAAAGAAAAAATTAAGTTAGCGCTGATGGCGCTTAAAATTAATTTTATCGATTTAGGCACCAACGATGAAAAAGTTAGTTGTGATTATCCGGTGAGTGCTTATCGAGTGGCAGCATCGGTTGCTAAGGATAAAAATAGTTTTGGAATCTTGGTTTGTAATTCTGGAATTGGCCAATCGATTGCAGCCAATAAGGTTACTGGCGCATATGCAGCACTTTGTTATAATGCCGAAACTGCTCGGCTCTGCCGAGAGCATAACAATGCTAATATTTTAGTTTTAAGTGCAAAATTTATTAAACCTTCTCAGATTAAAAAAGTAATTTCATCATTTGTTTACGGGAAGTTTGAGGGCGGCCGTCATTTGCGACGGTTAAAATTGATTCAGAAAATTGAAAAGCATCAAAAGATATAAAATTTTGATGAAAGGTTGTGATGGTCACTAGCCTGCAACAGAAAAGGGAAAGTATGGAACATTTAAAAAAGATTGATCCGTTGGTTTTTGAAGCCATTAATCAAGAACTTCATCGTCAGCAAAATAATCTTGAGTTGATTGCCTCTGAAAATATTGTTTCAGAAGCTGTATTAGAAGCTCAAGGCAGCGTGTTGACGAATAAATATGCTGAAGGATATCCAGCGGCACGTTATTACGGCGGATGTGAGCATGTTGACATTGTGGAAAAACTAGCCATAGATCGTGCTAAAGAATTATTTGGCGCCGAGCATGTCAACGTTCAGCCACATTCTGGATCACAAGCAAATATGGCGGTGTATTTAGCGGCTTTAGAATATGGCGATACAGTGTTAGCAATGGACTTAGCCTGCGGCGGGCATTTAACCCATGGTCATAAATTAAATTTTAGCGGATTTTCTTATAAATTTATTCCCTATGGCGTTGACCAAAAAACAGAGCAAATTAATTATGAAGAAGTGGCGAGATTAGCTAAAGAGCATAAACCAAAAATGATTGTAGCGGGCGCTTCCGCCTATTCTCGAATCATTGATTTTAAGAAATTTAGAGAAATTTGTGATTCTGTCGGCGCGCTTTTATTTGTTGATATGGCGCATATCGCCGGAC
>CAYGIU010000124.1:0-1930 GCA_964350015.1 uncultured Gammaproteobacteria bacterium | reverse complement strand
ATTATTATCTTTAAAAAAGGTGATATTGGTAACTAGTCATAGCAACCAAGGTTTAGATAATATATTAAATCAGGTTGTTGCTTTATTACCAAAAGAAGATCACAGTAAAATTTTTCTTTTGGGTAATCACTTAAATATAATAACGCCTAGCGCTCAACCGTTTCATCGCGAAACTCGTTATCAACGCCCACCAGTGCCAAAGGGTGCGGAGCCAGATGAAAATACTAGGTCGTTGACTAATGAAGAACTAGCTGGATTAGAATTTTCAATTATCAAAGAAAAGCTTGATAAAAATCAGGGAGTTATTTTGTTTGTAACTATTAACTCTTTTACAACTGATGAAACAATGAATAGATTAATTGGTAACCATGTTCAACCGGAAATAACTTTTGTTGACGAAGCTACTAAATCTTTAATTTACGAGGTTTTGCCAATTATAAGGGAAACTAAACAAAAGATGATTTTTGTTGGTGATACCTTGCAACTCGGTAACATTGGTATTCCGGAAGATGCTAAAAAGCACATTGAATTAGCACCTAATATTGAATGGCAAGAGATTGATTATTTTGTGGAAGGGTTGTTTTATTCTTTAATTAAAAAAAGATTACTGCCCGATACTTTACTTAAGACCAATCGCCGTTCTTTGCGGAAAATTGCTTTATTAATCAGTCAAGTGTTTTATAGTGGTCAATTAACTGTAGGGCGATTTAATCCTTGGGCTGAGGGTAGTATTACTTGGCTTGATACCAGACGATTATCGGATAATTTAGAAAAAAAGAAAAATACTTCTTATTACAATCCGGTGGAAAAAAATTTAGCCGTCAAACAGTTTATTGGTTTAGTAAAAAGACATCTGAAACAAGGTGGTAAGATTACTGATTGTGCCATTATTACCCCATACCAAGCGCAGATTCATTTAATTCGTCAGGCCCTGCGTAAAGATTTGCTGTTTAACCAAGAGATTCAAAAATCTGGTCAAGTCAATGTTAATAATATTGATAGCATACTTAGTCAGGTGGTAAATACAGTAGACGCTTTTCAAGGTTCAGAACGTTATGGAATTGTTCTAAGCTTGGTGCGCAGTAATCATTCAGGTGAAATTGGTTTTAACCGAGATTTACGTCGGTTGAATGTGGCTTTATCGCGCGCTCAAGACGAACTGATTATCATTGGCAATTCCGATACCTTTACTAATTGTTTTATGTTTGAAGTCAAAGAAGTGTTTCAAAAAATTATGACTTTTGTTAAACAAGAAGGAAAGTATTTGGAATTAAAATAATTAAGTTAAATAAAAAAATAAACGGTAAGACAACAATCTTACCGTTTTTATTTTTGAATCTGCGTGAGATAATAATTAAAATGACAGAGTCAGATTGATTATCAGGGTTGTTGTTTAAACTCACGGCTGGTCTATTGATTCCCAGCTTTTTTAGGTGTATCAGGTCAATGATATATTATTGAGGATACACCTAGCTATGAACGCCCTTCGGCCCAGCACTCGCGATCCATTGTAATTGCTTCTTGTGCCACAACACTAAGTTAGAGTGTTTGTGTAGAATAAGGAATGGAAGTGGTAGGTATATTGCTATACCCGCCAGCTGGTTGCCTGCTGTGCCTTGCGGCGCAAACAGGAAGAGGCGTCCATAGTAAAAGGAGAAATAACGATTTTTCATCAATTTTTTCCTTTTTATTTTTATGGATGTCGCGCCAATGACCTTTCCGATCAGAGGTGCTTAACTACATTAGCAAAGTATAATTATTTGTCAATAATCTTAGTTTTTTGCAGAAAATTGGAATGTTTAAACAACTTTCAAAAAAATGCTAAAATGGTTGACAAGGTATCTTTATTATGCTATCATTTATATATTAAAAGCCAACTGTGAATGGGGGTCTACAGAGAATGTTCAGGGTACTGTAAGGCTCGTGCTAA
>CAYGIU010000123.1:0-1946 GCA_964350015.1 uncultured Gammaproteobacteria bacterium | reverse complement strand
ACGAAATTTGAAAAAAACTTTTTGTTATAACATATTGCCTCCTATGTTAGTTCTGCTAGTCTGCCTCAAATCTAAATAATTTGAATGTTCTTGTCTTGGCTAGAACGAGCGTGGGGAAGTTAAAAAGAACGCTAAGAACATAAGATACAGAATACCCCCATTAAAAAAGCTTGTCAAGAAAAACATCCACAGCTATAATCAGATTGATATGATATACGCCCTTCTCGCAACCCTGGTGATTTCCCTGATTTCTCTTATCAGCGTCTTTGCCCTGTCTTTATCGGAAAAGAAGCTTAAACGGCTTTCTTTTTTATTAGTGAGCTTGGCCGCTGGTACCTTAATCGGCGATGTTTTTATTCACTTATTACCGGAAATTGTCAGTATTGAAAATGAAGGCGTATGGATTTGGGTAATTGCCGGAATCGGCATTTTCTTTGTTTTAGAGAAAGTTATTCATTGGCGCCACTGCCATATTCCTACATCAGAGAATCATCCTCATCCGGTCGGCGCAATGAACCTTATTGGCGACGGGCTTCATAATTTTTTAGACGGCGCTTTAATTGCCGGTTCATTCTTAGTTGATACGCAATTAGGTATTGCCACTACCATTGCCGTTATCCTTCATGAGATCCCTCAAGAGATCGGCGACTTTGGAGTATTGATACATGCTGGTTATTCAAAAGCAAAAGCACTTATGTTTAATTTTATAAGTGCTATCACAGCTTTCTTTGGAGTGCTCGTTGTTTTTGCCATTGGTCAGCAAAATGCAGAATCTTTTGCTTTTTTTGTTGTTCCAATTACGGCCGGCGGATTTATCTATATTGCTGTTTCCGATTTGCTTCCTGAAATGCGAAAAGAAACCCGCTGGCAACATTCTCTTTTACAATTACTTTTCTTAGCCGTTGGTGTCGCTATTATGTATGGCTTAAAAGTATATTTCGAATAATATGGCAAGAATCATTTACGGAGTTGCCGGTCAAGGCTTCGGACATGCAGCCCGCAGCCACGAAACACTCGTGCATCTTAAGCGACAAAAACATAAGCTTTTAGTTTTAGCATACAAACAGTCTGCCGACTTACTGAGTCAGGATTTTCCGGTTGTGCAAATTCCGGGACTCGGCTTAAATTATCAAAACAATAAACTTTCATATTGGCGCACTCTTTATGATAACGCAGCAACGCTTATTAAGAGCACAAATAAATGGCCATCATTGCGTCGAAAGATAAAAGCTTTTAAAGCGGATCTTGTTATCACCGACTTTGAACCTCTATCGGCAACTATTGCCCATATCGAAAAACTTCCTCTTATTTCAATCGACAACCAACACCAATTAACTAATTCTCTTATTATTGTTCCAAAAAAATATCGACGTGCTTTCTTGGCAGTTAAGTTAGTTACTAAATCCATGGTATGGGGAGCGGACTATTATCTTTTCACGTCATTCTTTAAAACAAAAATTACCAAAGCGAAAAGTTTCCTCTTCCCGCCGATAGTACGCGAGAAAATAAGAAAATTAAAACCGCAGATTAAAGATTTTATTTTGGTGTATCAAAACTCAGACTTTGACTATATCCTTGATGAACTAAAAAAACTAAAGAAAAATAAGTTTATTGTATACAGTGGAAGACCTGGGATTAAAAAAGACGGAAATCTTATTCTAAAAAATTATCATAACCCAGATTGGTACAAAGACCTTGCTAAGTGTCGAGCCATCATTGGAACCGCTGGCTTAAGCCTAATCTCTGAGGCGCTTTGCCTTGATAAGCCATATTTTGCCATACCGGTTAGCGGACAAATTGAACAGATTATTAATGCACTCTATATTAAAAAGCTTGGCTATGGCGATTGGACCGAGAAATTAACAAGTAATAAAACCTTAGAATTCTTAAAGAACTGCGATACATATCGTAAAAATCTTAAAAGACGCAAGAAAGAAGATATAGGC
>CAYGIU010000122.1:277-1992 GCA_964350015.1 uncultured Gammaproteobacteria bacterium | reverse complement strand
GTATAAAAGCGTAATGGCACCGGCAAGGGATAAAAATGTCCCGAGCGGCACCATTGAATCCATTTTCTTTTTTCTGGATGCAAGCATGGCAATTCCGGCAATTGCACCAATAGCATAGCCGATAAAAATTGCCGCTAAAATTCCCGGCCAGCCAAGCGCTAAACCAAGAAAAAGGCCAAGGCGGATGTCTCCACCACCAATCCAACGGCCTCGAGAAATAAGATATTGAGCGAGAAAAAAACCAGTTCCTATTGTAGCAGAAATTAGCAGCTCCGGCCAGTCATACCCAAGATATATGTTTATAATCAAGACTACCGCAGAAGCCGGCAAGGAAATTTTATCTAAAATAACATACCAACGAGCGTCCATAATAAAAATCACGGTTAAGACGGATATAATAAACCAATTTCTAGCAATCAGAATCCAATCAAAGGGTGTCACAATATAGACAGCTACAAATAGCAAGGCGGTAATCGCTTCAACGAGCGGATATTGCCAGGAAATTTGCTCCTGACAATTGCGACACTTTGCCCTAAGCAAGAAAAAGCTCAGCACCGGAATATTGTCATACCAAGAAATTGTTTTCTTACAACTGCGACAATGAGAACGTCCACTTAAACTCTCTCCTTCATAAGCTCGCCAAGCCAGGCAATTTAAAAAACTACCAATCAACAAGCCTAAAATTCCACTGTATAAGATGTAGAGTGTATCCATATTATTTAATAGCTTTTACAAAAAGATTATAGCCCAACTCAAAGCTCCCCAACTGTATAGAGCTTTCTTGCCAGCCGGCTTTTACAAACTGTTCTCGTAATAATTTCTTTGTATAAAATTGTTTATGATCATTAATTTCTTCGCGCGAAATAATGCGCAAAGCAGCAAGTAAGCGTAAGAGTTGATCGGCGCCGGCGCTCGGCGTTGTAATAACTAAAACACCATTTGTTTTTAAAACTCGTTTAATTTCGGTTAATACCTTAATTGCAGTTAATTCAGTTAGATGTTCTATAACCGCAAGCATTGTTACTGCATCAAAATGATTATCATCAAATGGCAAGCTTGCTTCTTCAAAATCATGGACCCGCAAAGTAACCCCCGGGACTTCATTAACAGCATGTTGATCAAGCCCGAACTTTTCTTTGAAATCAATTGTTTTTAAAAAATATGGATATGAACCACAACCGATATCAAGAATTCGATTTCGTGACGCAATACTGTATAACAAGTTACGCGCTTGCGCCGAACGCCACATAGTTAAAATTCTATCCAATGGTCCCCAACCGCGTGTTACGCGGCGTTCAACAAACAAACGAGGAGCAAGAACATTAAACCAAAGGATTGCCCATAAGGCCGCAATTCCATCTTTCCAATTTATCTTTTTTCCTTCTTCATATGATCGGCCGTTATACGAGATTCCTACTTCATAGACATGAGCCCGACCATGCCCAATCCAGGCCGTTAATTCTTCATCAATTGTAAAACGTTTTGATGTTAATCGTCCGCGAAAACGATTAACTTGTTTTTTGCTAAATACTTTATAGCACGTGGCCATGTCCGTCAGGTTCAAATTGGTAAAAATATTTGAAAGGACCGAAAGCCAACGGTTAGCCGCTGAGTGCCAAAAGAACAGCGCGCTTTTCGGACGTCCGCCCATAAAACGTGATCCATAGACAACATCGGCGCGACCCTCGATAATCGGATCAATCATTTTCTGATAG
>CAYGIU010000122.1:0-267 GCA_964350015.1 uncultured Gammaproteobacteria bacterium | reverse complement strand
GTCATATTCAAGATCAGCATCTTGAATAATAACAATATCGCCTCTAGCTTTTTCAAAACCGATTTGCAAACAAGCGCCTTTACCGGAATTTTTTTCTTTATAAATAATAGAAATTAATGGATCGGAAATATTTTGCAGTAATTCTCTTGTTCCGTCTGTTGAATAATCATCAATCATGATGATTTCTAAAATTTCAGCTCCCTGCAAGGGCGCATCTTTAACAAGTTTAAGCAAACGAAGAACAGTTTGTTGTTCATTATATACGGG
>CAYGIU010000121.1:0-2003 GCA_964350015.1 uncultured Gammaproteobacteria bacterium | reverse complement strand
TAATATGACCAATAACAATAAAAGCGATGTTGCGGCGTTTAGCAATTTCTAAACAACGAACGGCGACGGCGCGGATTTGGTTTATGCCGCCGGCTTCACCGGGGACTGAACTTGTTTGGACAGTTTGAATTGAATCGATGATAACAAGTTTTGGATTTGTTTTTTCGACGGCTGCGGCAATCTTATCAATATCGGTGTCATTAACAAAAGATAATTTTTCAAGAGAACATTTCAAACGTTCGAGACGCAGTTTTACTTGCGGCAAAGATTCTTCACCGCTCGCGTATAAAACATCACCACTTTTTCCAACAGCATCGGCAATTTGGGCAACGAGTGTTGATTTACCAATTCCCGGTTCGCCGGCGAGTAAGGTTAATGATCCGGAAACTATTCCACCACCAAAAACACGATCGATTTCTTCGATCTTTGTCGTTAAGCGTATGAATCCTTCATCACTCGAGATTTCAGAGAGGTTGATGACCGTCGCCGGAGCTGATTGTTTTCCGTTAGCGGAACTTTGTTGTTCGGTCACAGTACCCCATTGGCCGCACTCAGGACATCGTCCCTGCCATTTTGGAAATTGCGCATCGCAATTTGCACAGATAAATAAGTTTGCTGACTTTGGCACGGTATTTTTATAAGGTAATTCGTCTCAAACGTTGAGTGAGCGCGTCAGTGAAGTAGAGAAATTTTCCATCAGGGGAAACTGTTAGATTTTTCATGGTATAGGAACCGCTGCCAACACTGATCGGTTCAATAGCGCCGGTATTAGGATTAACTTTATATAATCTGTCAGGGGTTGAATCGGATAGTTCAGGATACAGACCCGCGCCGCGTTCTAATGTTTGAGGAACTGCGCAGAAAATTGAACCGGAACTGTAAGTACATTTATTAGCCCAGGTATTTAAGCCAATCGGTCGGCGGTTTGCACCAATATCATCGCCCTGAGCGTTTGTTATCCAAAGAGTTGGCTTGTAATCATTTTGTGCTGAATAGACACTATACAATAATTCATCTCCTTTTGGTGACCACTTTGGTTCAAAGCCGCGTCCTTCAGTGGTAATTGATTTAAAATTTTCTCCGTTCTGACCGATGAAAAATATTTCCTTGCGATCAAAATCAGAACCTTGAACAAACATGGCGATTGACTGGTTGTTAGGTGACCAAGAAGAAATTACATCAGCTCCATTATCGCCGAGTGGTTCGATAGTTTTTGCTTTTGAGCCATCGTCATTAGAAGTCACTAACCACCGGTTATTTGGATCAAGCCCCATGCTCTTTGCGACAATCTTATCGCCGGCCGGAGAGAAGTCAAAACTTTGCCAGTGCTTAGGTAGAGTAACCTGTTCTTTGCTGGAAAAATCATAACGAACTTTAGAGCCATCGGGAAATTCAATAATCGCTTTGTCGTTAGTCGGGGACCAGGTAACATTTTGAGCTCCGAGGAATTGTTGATCACTTAAGGCAGTAGCAGTTCCGTCAGCGCTGATGCGGTAAAATTTACCATCGTTTTGGTTTAGAAATTGCATAGCTCCGGCGTTCCCCGTGGCTAGGTTAGAAGCCGAGATACCTAAATCAGCAACGCCGTTACTGTCCGTAACCGGGTTCGTTAGACTGGCCTCTGGAGCTTCTGTTCCTTGTCCGCCTGCGCCTGGTAATTGTCCACCAGTTTCATCCGTAGGGGTTTGGCTACCGCTGCCAGAGAGTGGCAATGAGCCGGTGCCCCCGTTTGTACTATTTGTGTCTACTGGAGTGGTTGATGGGGTTGATTTAAAGAAAAAAGTGAAAATAAAATAGCCGATAATAGCAGCGACTGCAAGGATGCCGATTATCAAGCCTATTTTTTTGAAATTTATGCTGTTCATGGCTTTTGTTTGAAACTGCTTTATGGTATAATAAAGCTAATCTTTCTTAATTATAGTACGTCTTATCAACAAGTGTCAAAACGGATTTCTCGTACTAGCTGATTCTCATATGGAAATTTTCAAATCATCCTTACAAAG
>CAYGIU010000120.1:0-2017 GCA_964350015.1 uncultured Gammaproteobacteria bacterium | reverse complement strand
CTAATAACACAGCTTTTCTTTTTTGAAAGACGTTTCTCGAGTTCTGTATGCTTTCTTAAATAGAAAGCCAGCTTTTCCGGGACTACTTCATCCTGAGAGATAACTTTAATATTCTTTGGCAATAACTTTTTAATAAGCGGATAATGCGTACAGCCTAAAATTATAGTTTTTATATTTTTACTCAATAAAGGTTGTAGATATTTTTCCAATACAAGTTTAGATTCTTTAAATTTACCTTCTTCAATTAAGGGAACAAGCAATGGCGCTGACTGATGGGCTACTATTATATTCTTTGTAAGCTTTTTTATTTCCTTAGCAAAAGACTTAGAAGCAGTCGTCGCTTTAGTAGCTAAAACTCCGATTTTTTTAATATTTTTTTGCGCTATAGCCGCTTCGGCCGTTGGAATAATAACGCCGAGTATTCTTCGATCTGGATAATGCTTTGGTAACCATTCACGCTGCAAGCGACGTAAGGCGCGAGATGATGCCGAATTACAAGCAACAATAATCAAAGCGCAATTATTCTTAAAAAGATATTCAACGCCGCGTTTGGTAAATTGATAAATTTGCGCTTGCGTTCGATTTCCATACGGAACACGTGCAGTGTCGCCCAGATACAAATAATCGTAAGCCGAAAGTCGCTTACGAATTGCTCGCAGAATAATAAGTCCACCGACGCCGGAATCAAATACGCCGATTTTCATATTATTTTGAAAAGTATTTCTTTAACACACCAAAATAATCTCCACCGGTATCAAGCTCGTGAAAATTATCCTTATTTACCCAACGATAATTAACATGTTCTTCGCTTAGATTAACTTCTCCTGAAAGATATTTACATTTGTATGCAACTAAGAATATTTTCTTGCCCATACTTCTTCCTTTCTTGATTTCATAGTACCAAGTTGCAAAGGGAGCGCCGACTTCAATTTCCAAATTAGCTTCTTCTCGAACTTCTCTTTTTAAAGCTTCGGCAAAATCTAATTCACCTTCTTGAATCTTTCCTCCTGGATAGTCGAGATTAGCTTCCGTACTTTCAAATAAAACTAAAACTTCACCATCTTTTTCAATGATAGCCTTTTGTCCGACGTAGAATTGCTTATCTTCTGGCATAGATTTATTTAATTCCAATAACCGCTCTGACGACATATTTACGTTCAATCTTTCCGGTGCGTGCTTTCATATTCTGAAAATATTTCTTTACTCCAAGCCAGGCCTGATCGCGAAAATCCTCCGGGGCCGTACTCCAAATTGAAACAGATTGTACGTACTCTAATGCTTGTGGCAATGTATAATATTCAGATTCCTTCCAACGCTTAACCTTTATATTCTTAAAGCCATTCTTGGCCATGCTTTTCTTAGGATCGTAAGAATCTTCTCTAAAATGAGCGATCTCTTGTTTTATGGTTTTAATAATCGCCCTACGATATCCTTCACCCCAACTTTTCAATCCAGTCTTATTAACAGCAAAAAATATTCCGCCTGGTTTTAATACTCTTTTGATTTCACTAATATCTTTTTTATTATCAAACCAGTGAAAAGCCGAGAATGCGGTGACCACGTCAAAACTAGCATCTTTAAATGGTAATTTTGCAGCCGATCCAACAACATACTTTTCTACCGGAGCATCTTTATGTTTTCTAGCCGCTTGTAACATTCTAATATCAGGATCACAGCCAACAACTTTTGAAAATTTTGCCAGTGGACGAGTTGAAATTCCGGTACCACAACCCAAATCAAGAATATAAGGTTTCTTAATAGATAAAAACTTTTTTAAAAAATTAAAAACCTCCGGCTTATATGGCCGACGGGCTTTTTCGTATTGCTTTACGAATTCACCAAATACTCCAAGTCGTTTAATCATGAAAGTAAAATTGGAGCGGGTAAGGGGAATCGAACCCCTATCTTAAGCTTGGAAGGCTAACATAATAACCATTATACGATACCCGCAGTTTGTATGTCGGGGTGCAGGGAATTGAACCCTGTCAACATGCTCCCAAAGCATGCGTACTACCGG
>CAYGIU010000119.1:0-2046 GCA_964350015.1 uncultured Gammaproteobacteria bacterium | reverse complement strand
TCTTCCTACGTGCGCACGGCGACACTAAAATACGACAACACGGGAACTTGAAAGGCGAAGAGTATAACATGCCAACTATTTTAATTACACGCCCACAACCTGATGCTCAAGAAACAGAACATGCACTCTTCGTGCGTCATATTCAAACACTGGTATATCCCCTATTACAAATGAATCACTTAGCTACAGGCCTTAACACTTTACAAAATTTTCTTCACTCCATTACCACTCCGAGTTTGTGCATTCTAAGTAGTCGTAACACTATCCGTGCCTTAACTTCCACTTCTTTTCCGAATTCTATTTCTTTTATTGCTGTCGGTGAACGTACCGCACGATTAGCTCAAAAAACTGGATTGGCTCCTATTTTATCCGTCAATGGAAATGAATCCATATTAGTGAATTATATACGTTGTCATTATAGCCCAGACGTCCCATTATTATATCCTTGCGCACAAGACGTGATGGGAACATTAATTCCTGCGCTAACCGAAGACCGCTATACTATTAACGCCTTCCCTATTTATCAAATGCAAGCCAGCACTTTTTTTTCAGATGAACTGATTCAGCAGATTAAAACACATAAAATTGATGGAATCAGTTTATTTTCAAAACGGACCGCAAATATTTTTATGACACTGATTAAACAATATCAGTTAGAGTCCTGTCTTTCTTCGATGCACGCATTTTGTTTAAGTCCTTCTATTGCAAGAACGCTACATTCCTTACGCTTTGCTTCTATTCAAAGCTGCCAAAGACCTGAGCATGATTCTTTACTTGAATTGATTTGCAATTTCCGGTTTAACTAGAAAGAGTATAATCATTCTATCAAGGGGGTAACCGATGTCGGTCCCAGCTCACCTAACATCAGAAACAACCAATACGACATCCTCTCATTCCGAGCAGCGTCGCCTCCATCATTGGTTACGTCGCCGTTTAGTGCCTATTAGTTCGGTGATTTATTCGGTTTTATTATTAGTTTTATTGGTAGTCACTCTTTATCATTCGCTTTTATTACGCAACCAAGCTGAAACCATTACCAATATCGGCCAAATGAAACAAAATTTGGTCACAATTGATAATACGTTAGAACAACTCCAAATCAAATTAGCTCATATTGAAGATGCCTATGAATCATTACATCAGGCAATTCTTTCTTCCTCCGAATCTTCTATGCCTGAATTTAACGCTGAAGAAAGCCCGGTCCCTTTAGCAGAGGATAACCAAAATTCTGCTGATTTGCCTAACGAATCTCAACGAAAAAGGCCTGTAGAGAATATCCAACATTTACCCGCAGAACCTCGTTCTAAAAATCAGGAAGATGCTACTTTAAAAAATGGGCAAGAATTACTTATCCTAAAAACAGAACTTGCCTCAGTTACCCAGGAACTCAATAATGTCCGTACCGAAGAAAAAAAGAATCAATTAATATTGGCAACGCATGATATGGAAAGAGCCATTCAATCCCAACAGGCCTTTTCTAAAGAATTGATGTATTTAAAAGAGCAGACACAAGAATATTCAGATTTACAACCTTATCTCAACATACTTGAGAAACATTCCAATCAATCTATTTTATCCCCTACTGAAATGAAGCGCCTATTTTCTGATTCCGTTAAAACGCTGTCTACTTCTTCTGATCCAGCTCAAACAGAAAATTCGTTGCAGCATTTGGGAGAATCATTTTTCACTCGTTTAGTGACGGTACGCAAAGTAGGTGCAGATCATCAAGGTAACGATCTGGGATCTGTTTTAGCACGGAGTGCAGCTCATCTTGAAAAAGATGCCTTTGCTGATGCAATTAGCGAATTAAAAATATTAGACCTAAATACTTATCCCTCCTTACAAAATTGGGTAACACAAACAAATGCTTATCTTGAGACACAGGATGCGTTAGACAAAACACTAAAATATGTTAAAACAATGATCTCTACTCCCCAAATAGAAACACCAAAAAAAGGATAATTATTTCCTTTATTGTTTTATCAGGTCGGTATACTCAAAGGATTTCAAGAAGCCCGTTAGGAGTCTTTTAGGGAAGCCGGCGTA
>CAYGIU010000118.1:1067-2069 GCA_964350015.1 uncultured Gammaproteobacteria bacterium | reverse complement strand
TAACTTGTTTAAAAACATCATCGCCATGAAAACTAAAAAGCCCAAGCAAACTTCGAACGCGTGTGGTTTGTGTTCCGCCAGGTGCTGAAGCATATGCTTCTTCAAGCGCAGTGCGTTCAACATTTAAAACATCTGTGCGTGATTGAGAGAAATATCCATGCGTAACATTATGCCCATATTTAACCGCGCCGCTATCTGGAGTAACAACACCAGCAAGCATCTTTAAAAGCGTTGATTTACCGGCGCCATTTGGTCCAACCAAACACACCTTTTGGCCGCGAGTAATTTCATATTCTAAATCCGTATAAACTTTTTTCTCATCATAAGATTTGGAAACATTATCGGCGCGCACAACCAAATATCCGCTTTGCGGTACTTGCGCAAAATCAAATCCTTCAAGACTACTCTGAATAACAGGCAATTCAATTTCAGGAAGCTTCTCAAGTTGTCGTCGTTTATTTCGTACAGCGGAGGCCTTATTAGGTTGCGCATGAAAACGTTCAGCAAACCGCTCAAGCTGATCTCTCTTTTTTTCAACAACCTTCTGTTGCCGCTCTAAATGAGTTAACTGAATACTTTTTTGTAATTCATACGTTTCATAATTACCTTTAAGCTTTGTCATTTTTGAATGCTCTAAGATAATTGTGTAATTCGTTACTTCATTTAAAAAAACACGGTCGTGAGAAATCAAAATAAATGCACCTTGATAATTTTTTAAATATTCTTTAAGCCAAAGAGTGGCGTGTAAATCAAGATAGTTCGTAGGCTCATCCAAAAGCAAAAGATCGTAGGTGTATGTCAAAAGTTTTGCAAGAAGCGTTCGCATTTGCCACCCGCCGGATAAATTATTAATCGGGCGATGAATGTCTTCTTCTCCGGCCAGGCGGCGCAGATTCTCGCGGGCGAGGCTGAGAACGTCACCGTCTATCACAAGGAGTTCGAACGCCGGCTGCGCACCATCTATCGGCTCGCGGCGATTCAGTGGGAGGCGGACTCCAAGGA
>CAYGIU010000118.1:0-1057 GCA_964350015.1 uncultured Gammaproteobacteria bacterium | reverse complement strand
ATGTTCTAACTCATAAATTCCCAACTGTTCAAGCTCATGCAAAACATCGCCGTAACGATTAGAATCCGCTTTATTCTCTTCTTCTAATTTATGTTTTTCATCCAAAAGTTTTTGGATGCGCGTATCTCCCGAAGTAATTTCATCCATAACCGTACGGGTAGATTGAAATTTAGATTCCTGCGGTAAAAAACCAATATTCAAATTCTTCTGAACACTGACGTTTCCAGCAACAGGCTCCATCTCGCCAAGGATAATAGAAAACAATGTGGTTTTACCAGCACCGTTTGGCCCAGTTAAACCAATTTTTT
The DNA here is from genome assembly GCA_964350015.1 of uncultured Gammaproteobacteria bacterium. Lineage (GTDB taxonomy): Bacteria > Patescibacteriota > Patescibacteriia > Patescibacteriales > Patescibacteriaceae > Patescibacterium. The sequence goes on along the minus strand of CAYGIU010000118.1, from coordinate 749 downwards.
CCCCAGGAAAAATACTAAACGAGACGTCTTTAAAAAGCGTCCGGTTAGTAAACCCCATCGATAAATTATTAATGTTAATCATATTGTTTAAACCTAAATATTAGGATTGTTAAGACCCATCAATGTATCAGATTTTTAGATTTTTTAAATGATTTATTTCATCCGTTGTTAACGCTCGCCACGAGCCCAAAGCCAGATCCCCCAGCTTTAACGGTCCCTGAGTTAAGCGTTTTAAGTATACAACAGGATATTTAAGACTGCCGAGCATAATGCGGATTTGACGTTTACGTCCTTCGTGGATAGTGATTTGAAATTCTGTTTGATTATTAAGGGGTTTAATTACGCTAATTTTCGCCGGTGCTGTTTTCTTGCCCTCAACCAAAACTCCATTTTCTAACTTCACTTTATCTTCCAGTTTTAATTTTCCCGTCACACGAACTAAATAAGTTTTATCAATGTTAAATTTTGGATGTGTTAAATTAAAAACTAAATCGCCATCGTTAGTTAATAACAACAAGCCTTCTGTGTCTTTATCTAGCCGGCCAACAGGAACTAAATGGCTAAAACTAAGCGGCAATAAATCCATAACCGTTTTTTCGGCAAACTTATCTTCACGCGTTGTCGTTACTCCTTGAGGTTTATTTAATAAAATGTACTCATACTTCTTGGTCATTATCAATTCATTATAAACTTCCACTTTATCCACTAACGGATCAATGGCAGTTGAAGGCTCACGAATAATTCGGCCA
>CAYGIU010000117.1:1011-2110 GCA_964350015.1 uncultured Gammaproteobacteria bacterium | reverse complement strand
AAATACGATATTCTATGCAAATGGACAAATTAATCATAGAAACAATCTTACAAAAGGCCGGCATTGAGTACCGGCTTATTGAATTAGCTGAGAATGCTTTTACTGTTCTAGATGTTATTAAGCATTCTGATGGTTCTGTTAACCCTGAAGAAGTATGTAAAACAATAATTTTGCACGGTAAAAAATCAGATACGAGCATGGCTATCTTTCTAAAAGGCGAAGATAAGATTGATTTCAAAGCAGCAAAAATATTATTTGGCGAAGAAATGTCAATCGCTACTCCGGAACAAGTTATGAAAGCCGCCGAAGTTGAACCCGGCGCCGTTTGTCCTTTTATTTTATCAGTCCCATTATATGTCGACGAAGCAGTAAGCAAATTAACACAAGTGAACTGCGGTTCCGGCCATCACTTATTCGGACTTGAATTTCAACTTAAAGATTTAGAAAAGATAAAAACCTACAAAGTTGTCACTATTGCAAAAACGACCGTCTAACGGTCGTTTTTTAAATACATTTGTATTCCATCAAGCATTCCTGAGATAAAATATTTTTCCAATTCGATGTCTTCTAAATCAACCCACTTATAATCAAAGTGTTCTTCACTAACAACAACTTCTCCTCCGAAATACTGTCCTTCAAAAAATATATAGAAAACTTTAATCTTATTACCTAAGGCATCAAGCTTAGCAAACTCATGTCGACCAAGCGCCACCGGAATTTCATTAACCTTAACTTCAATATTTCCGGTTTCTTCTATTATCTCACGCTTAAGAATATCTTGAATTTGAACTTTTAATTCACTCGTATCGATAGTTCCGCCCGGTAAATCATAAAATCCGGCAAATTCATTCTTTCCAGCATCGCGCAAAATCAATACTTCTCCTTTTTCATTTTTTAAAATCAACTTTAAGGAAACCTGATAAAAATCTTTCTTTTTCATATTACATTTCCTCAAGCGTCTCAATTCCTAATAAAACCAGACCTTGCTTGATTACAAAAGCAACTGATCCTAACAATGATAAACGTGCGGCACCGGTCGCCTGGTCCGCTTTTAAGACATTCACCGCGTGATAATAATCATTAGACGATTGAGCTAAAT
>CAYGIU010000117.1:0-1001 GCA_964350015.1 uncultured Gammaproteobacteria bacterium | reverse complement strand
TCTTTCTTTTCTCCGGCAGCCATAACAATATTAGGGAAATTAGCTAATTTCATTATTAAGCCTTTTTCACGAATATCATTAAGTTGAGCAAAATCAATCTTTAATTTTTTTAAGCTTACTGAGGCTTTACGCTTAATGCTTTGAATACGTGCATAACAATATTGAATATAGGCACAGGTATATCCATCAAAACGCAAGGCGCTCTCCATATCAAAAGTAATAATCTTTTCCGCACCAACTTTAACCATTTCAAATTTCAAGGCGCCTAAAGCAAGAATCCGCGCGGCATTCTCAATTTTCTTTTTTGTCCAATCGCTGTGACGCTTCGAAACTTCTTCGAGCGTTTTCTTCAAAGCTTCTTGTTTTAAATCTTCGTAAGGAATAACATTTCCCGATCGCGAAGACATCATGCCCGAAGGTAAAGTAACGAATTCATAGGGCAAATGTTTTAAATTAGCTTTTAATCCGTATAATTCTAATACTTTGAATAACTGATTAAAATATTGCCCCTGGCGAACGTCAACAACCCATAGTGATGTATCGAGTTTATATTTTTTTACTTTATGAATCGTTAATGGCAAATCAGCTACCGGATAAAGGCCGGTTCCGTCAGAACGAATAACCACTAACACTCCAAGTTTATATTCCTCAAGATTAGCGATTATCGCTCCTTGGCTTTTAACTAATATTCCTTTTGCTTCTAGATCTTTAACAATCTTAAATCCTTCATCGATAAAATCACTTTCATAAAAATGAACCTTAAAATCAATACCGAGTTCTTTATTAACTTCCTGCATTTGTTTAATACTCCATAGCCGCGTCGTCTTCCATAGCTTATAAGCCTCACCTTTCTTTGATTCAATCCCCTTCATTATCGCGCCAACTTCAGACTTGGCTTCCGGATTTTCTTCAAGCGCCTTTGTTGAAGCGGCGTACATCTGTCCTAAAAAATAACCTTTGTTTTCTTTTGGAGCTTTTTCTTTTGTCTTTAAGTAATACCA
>CAYGIU010000116.1:0-2140 GCA_964350015.1 uncultured Gammaproteobacteria bacterium | reverse complement strand
GAAAAGTGCGAAATTCGTGTCAGATGAATGTACCGCGAGACGTGCAGAAGATACGCATCCTTGTTGACTAGGGAAGCCTTAAATCTGTTTTCAAAAAGCGGGCCGGTTCGTTTGTACTTGCGATTGAAATAGGCCGAACAGGCAACCATTACACTCTTCATCAAGGCGGAGAGCGTGCTCCGATCTTTTTGGTAAAACAGAAGATGAAAATGGTTGTCCATTAGGCAATAGGACAATAACTCCAGACGATTCCTGTAATGTGGATAAGTGTAGCCTTTTCATCCCATTACTTATTGCTAATTAACAGAGAAAACTGTCTAAAACTAACACGTTTTTGCTAGTTACTCAAAAATCACTTAATTATTGAATCAATTACGGCTATAAAAAGTGTCCATAAAATAAGCCCAATCAACACAAATTTGATCGTTTTACGCAAAGTCCGAGAAAGACGCTGCAGTAGACTCTTCTTGGTGAGCGTGGGTGGTAAGGAGCCGATCATAGACAACCCGCTACTTGCACTAGGCTTTCTGTCAAAATGATTAACAAGTTGACTCAGTGCGGAAAATAGCTCACCATACACTCGAAAATCACGATTCCTATCAAAACTAAATCTGCTGAGAAATCTGGCAGAGACTGTACGGCACAGAGCTAAATGAGTGTCATTAATTTCAATATCATAATTATCCGAGGAATCAATGAGCGTGGTCATAAAACTGGGATTTAATAAGGCTAGGGTCTCGATTTCATATTGCTGGGGGCAGTAAAGGTCAAAATATTGATCAAAATTACCCTCCAAGCTTAATCTTTGCGAGGCGGTGAAGTCATCGGCTCGGATACTTTTTTGTTTGCGGGTGTTTAGAACAATGTGGGGCATTGATTTAGGTAGTTCTATGGTCGCTATAAGATAACTGTACGTCTTCTCATATTTACCAAGCTTCAATATGCGCTGATGGATAGCTATGGTGAACGGAGTTTCTTTTAAGGTCCCGGCAATGCCCCATTGTGTCCAGCCCGACTTCCCAAACAGGGACAGATGTTTAAATCGTTTATGCTGCTCCGGGGCATTCTGTTTAAACGTAAATCCGTTATCACTAGCAAATTTACTAATACGATAGAGGCGAACCTTATCTATAACATCCCACAACATAGTCGGCGCTAGCACAATCCAGATCACCAGCATTACTGGCACGACCACCCCGTTACCACCGCTAAAATAATAAGCTCCATAACCGATAGCGAGTACCGCCACCTGAATTATTATGATACCTCGCCAGTCGGCCTGTTTAAGCATGTCCTTGATTGGACTGATTCCTTGAATTGAAGAAAAATTTATTGGTTGCACGTGAGGTTCTTAATTTTTAGCTGTCGCACAAATAGAACTTCGGAGCGCAAAAGCAATCCTATGACAGCTGTAGCGGGTAAAAATACGAAGCTCATCAAACCAAACAAGATTGACGGAAACAGCAGTATGCCAGCAACTACTCGCAAGACTCGGGAAATGTTAAGTGCTATAGTCATGTAATTCATTTTTATTTTATCAGGTTTTTTAGAAAACGCTCATATAGATGGCACGTGCGGAGGATTGCAAAAAATGTCCCCAGTGGTAGACTATTAAGGAAAGTTATCAGCAAATCTACTATTAGGACAATAAAAGTCATGAACAAAGAAAAAATTATAAACGAGGTGATACTGCCTAACATAAAACAAGGCGAAGAATTGATAGGCTATTTCCAAGCGCTGTACTTGCCTTCATTCTGGTGGCTCCTTTTGATCGGTCCGTTATGGAGTTTAGGTTTTAGAATTTATGTTGTTGCAGCTACTAATCAAGGACTACATCTCCACAAGCTTAATTTGCTCGGGAAACCAGACACATATAATTATTTCCCATTTGCTGAAATATCACACTTGCAACTTGGCAACGGAATACTGCAAGCACCTTTGCAACTAAAATTTGTCAACGGCAGAAAACTGAGACTTAGAGCCCAACTAAAGGGAACTGAAAAAGTCATGAAATTAGACGATAAAACAAGAGAATTCCTTCTCTCCCGTTCCTCATAAGCCATGATTCTTTTCGCACTAACAATAACTTTATGGACTGTGGCACTTTTTTTCTTTCGCCCTAAGCCTAGCGATTTACAAG
>CAYGIU010000115.1:853-2144 GCA_964350015.1 uncultured Gammaproteobacteria bacterium | reverse complement strand
TTATACCCATCGCAATTTAAATTTCATGTAGGGCCTTCACGGCCGGTGTAAAACGTCTTAAACTCTTTTTCTATGAAAGGATTTTTAACCCCTGAACAGAGATCAGAACTTATGCATGAGCTCAGGGTTGAGCGACATGCCAAATATTCTGATCGTATCAAAACGATTCTACTGCTTGATCAAGGTATCACATACCAAAGCATCGCCCTTCACCTTTTTCTTGATGAGGGCACGATCCGCAACTACCGCAAGCGCTACGTCGAAGGCGGAATTTTAGGACTTGTAACTGATATCCACGCAGGAAAGCGATGCCTCCTGAGTGATAAAGAAAAAGAGCAGCTCTCAAATTTTCTTCAGACTAAAATCTGCATGGATACAAAAGAAATCGTAGAGTTTATAAAAAATAAATTTGATGTAACTTACTCCGTCAGTGGAGTTACGGCCCTACTTCATGTTCTAGGATTTACATATAAAAAGACCAAAGCAGTTCCAGGGAAGGCAAATAAGGAGGCACAAGAACTTTTTATTATTGAGTATGGTCGTCTTAAATCAGAGGGAAAAATCTATTTTGCTGATTCAACCCATCCTATGCATAATCCCGTTCTAAGTTATGGGTGGATTAAAAAGGGTGAAGATTTTGAAGTCCTTACGAACTGCGGCCGCCACAGGTTAAATATTAATGGTGCCGTAGATATTGAGAACTTGGACGTAATCACCAGAACATGTGACTGGGTAAATTCGGATTCAATCTGTGACTTATTAAAGGCGATAAGAAAGAAAAATCCTTGTGGCGAAGTGGTGACATTAATCATGGATAATGCCGCTTATAATCGCTCAGCGAAGGTGAAGATTCTTGCGAAAGAGCTGGGTATCAATCTTGCTTATCTCCCAGCTTACTCACCGAACTTGAATCCTATTGAAAGGCTTTGGAAGTTTTTTAAACGTAAGGTGCTTTACAATAAATATTATGAGGTAAAAGCCGATTTTGAAAATGCCTGTACAAAATTTTTTCGTTATATTCGAAAGTACCGTGCTGAGCTGGCCACGCTATTAACCGACAACTTTGAAGTACTGGGAACGTGAAAACTCAAGTGTGATGGGTATACACTGGCGGCAGAATATTTAGTTTGCCACCACTCGCAATTGATTCCGTATGCCGGCGACAGCATAAAAACTGAGAGAATCATTAGGAAGTATTTCATTATGAATACTTCCTTGAACGAGTAGAGCCAGTGGCCTTGATGGACTTTGATTTTACAAGTTCCGCCAAATCTCTCTTGACGGTCCTTTT
>CAYGIU010000115.1:0-843 GCA_964350015.1 uncultured Gammaproteobacteria bacterium | reverse complement strand
CCTTTTGGGTACGTCCGCAAAGTGATTTGCAATTTCACCAGAACTTGAGCCTGGATGAGATTTAATAAATTTCTTGAGTTCATCTTGTGTTGCTTTTGGCGTTTTTCCGGCCAAACCTTTCAGAATCTGCCTTGCTTCTTTTACTACGTCCTTGGCGGCATCTGCGAAACATTCGGCCAAAAACTCTAAAAAAGGATCAAGACGTTTGAGTTCTCTCGACTGACGGATCGTATGGTAATATCGCTCTCTATTCGCCATGATAGTCGTCTCACTTGGAATAAAGCTCGCAATGGCCTCTTTCCTCTTTAATAGAAGTAAGTGTTGTAGAAGCCGGACTGTTCTTCCATTTCCATCAGCGAATGGATGAATAGCAACAGTAATGAAATGCGCCGCGAAGGCCATAGCAAAGGGGTTTCTTGTACTATTCTCGTCGATCCATTGAGTAAGCTCTTTCATTAAATGAGGAAGGTCATAATGAGGTGGGCACTCTTCAATCACTTCTTTTGTTACAGAGTTGATGATACTTGCAGGACCTGATCTTAATGATCCGTTCAATGTAGAAGGCAATTGACCCTTTGTGACAAGTTTCTGAATATCGCAAATGTCTCTAAGACCGATTTTTCTGCCGTCTTTACTTAATGTTTCTACGTAATCTATCGCTTCATAATAGTTCTGAACTTCAGCGACGTCTTTTTCATTCCCTTTGACTTTTTTTCCCGCAATCAAAGCTGTGACTTGGCCCTCTTGCAGGTCATTGCCCTCAATTTGATTGGAGTACGTGATCGCCCGAATCTTCGCCTGCCGTAGTAGCCCGACCTCGAGGGGGGTAGAGATGAACTCGTC
>CAYGIU010000114.1:0-2179 GCA_964350015.1 uncultured Gammaproteobacteria bacterium | reverse complement strand
GCCTTAAAAAGAGCTTTAAAAATCGAGGAAAACAACCCTCGTTATCTTGACAGATTGATTGAAGTCAGTATAATGAAAAAAGATAAAATCGCAGCGCTGGATGCTTTATCTAAGCTCCAGGCAGCTAACCCCGAGAATCAAAAGCTCGAACAATTCCGTACTCGAATTGGCGAGCTCTAATTATTTCTCGCCAATTCAAGCCGTTGTAGCTCAGCTGGTAGAGCAACTCCATGGTAAGGAGTAGGTCCGCGGTTCAAATCCGCGCAACGGCTCATATGTCACAAAATTCAAACACAGTTCTCGTTACCGGCGCCGCCGGTTATATCGGCTCTCATGCCGTAAAATTATTATTGAGTAAAGGTTATCGAGTTATCGGACTTGATAATTTTTATAACGGATATCATGAAGCCATTGAAATACTTTCAGGGTTTGGAGATTTTGATTTTAGAGAAGGAGATTTACGAGACATGGCATTTTTGGAAAAACTTTTTAGTGCAGAAAAAATTGATGCCGTCATGCATTTTGCCGCGCTTAACTTACCGGATGAATCAGTTGATAAACCGATTGAGTATTATGATGATAACACTTTAGGTACAGCAAAAATTTTAGAAGCCATGCGCAAGCACAGTGTTAAACACATGATATATTCTTCAACCTCTTCGGTCTATGGAGAAGTTGACGATTCTCCTGTTAAAGAAGATCACACATTAAACCCAGTTAGTCCGTATGGACACTCTAAAGTTTTATCCGAAGGAATTATAAATTATTATTCTCGTGTCCACGGAATGAATTCAGTTATTTTCCGATATTTTAATGTCTGCGGCGCCGATGACGAAGGAGTAATAGGTGATAGTAAGAAACCGTCGCAACTTCTTGTACAAAATTGCGTTCGTGGCGCTTTAGGTCTAGAACCATTTCAATATACTTGTTCTCAGGTAAATACTCCGGACGGAACACCAATTCGCGATTTTATTGATGTACGAGATTTGGCCGATGCTCATTTAGCGGCAATGGAATATTTGCTTAAAGGCGGGACAACACAAACAATGAACCTAGGAACGGGTAGCGGATATTCGGTTAAAGAAATTGTTTCTAAAGTTGAACAGATATTGAACGTTAAGATTGAACGAGGACAAGGTAAAGCGCGGGCCGGTGAATATAGTGCCAGTTTTGCCGATGCTTCTAAAGCTAAGGAAGTTCTAGGTTGGACAGCTAAACGAAGCCTTGGGGACAGCGTTACAGCGCTCGTAAATTGGTATAAAAAGCATCCAAAGGGATATATTCGCTAAAGCTTGATAAATCTAAAGGTTTCTGTTATAATCAGCCCGAGGCTAACACGCCTTTTTTGATTTTAAAAACCGGGTCGGTACCGAAGCGGTCAACCGGGACAGACTGTAAATCTGTTGGCCTTGCGCCTTCGAAGGTTCGAATCCTTCCCGGCCCACACAATTAATATAAATAGAGCATATGTCACAAGATAACATGATCAAAATGCAATGCACTGAAAGCGGAGAAATCCGTCGGACGCATAAGAACAAAAAGACCTTGAAAGGTCGCCTTGAACTTATGATGTTCTCAAAAAGTGCACGTAAGCATACTCTCCACCGCGAGACCAAATAAGAGCTTCACGGCTCTTTTTTGCGGGCGTAGTATAATGGTAGTACAGGGGTCTCCAAAACCTCTAGCGTAGGTCCGATTCCTACCGCCCGTGCTATTATCAATTCATGAGAGTTCCAACCCGTCGTCATGATTTTAAAGGCCATGCCTCAGATCCGAGCATGACGCAAGCTAAGTATGATGAGATGAAGAGTAAATTAGAGCACTTGAAAAAAGTGACTCGTCTTCGTCTTATGAAAGAAGTCGCGACTGAAGCTGAGAACGGAGATTTTTCAGAAAATGCTGCCTATCAGATTGCTAAAGGAAAATTACGCGGCGTTAACGACGCTATCCATCAAATCGAAGAAGATTTAAAAAAAGCTAATATCATCCCGGATAATATTTCTAAAGATAAAGTCTCATTGGGTTCGCTGGTTACAGTTCTCGTCGAAGGAAAAGAAAAAACCTATACAATTCTCGGCTCATCTGAAGTTGATTTAGCTAAAAATATTATTTCGCATAATTCGCCTTTAGGGCAAGCTCTGATGGAAAAGAGAGTAGGGGAAACGGTTCGGGTTAGATT
>CAYGIU010000113.1:0-2187 GCA_964350015.1 uncultured Gammaproteobacteria bacterium | reverse complement strand
ATTCTTTTGTTGCTGAAGATTTATTAACGCAGGGGTTTGAAATAATACCGATTAATTCCGATGATTATTCTCAAACACTAAAAGAAAATCTAAAAATAAAATACGCTCCCCCTATTCTTTATACCAAGGGAAATAAGCAATTATTAAAAGAGAAAACCGCCGCAATTGTTGGCTCGAGAAACGCATCACAACTTTCATTAGATTTTACCGATAACCTGGCAAAAATATTTACTCAAGAATTTAAAGTTGTCGTTAGCGGATTTGCAAAAGGTGTGGATAAGCAAGCTCTTGACTCGAGCTTAAAGTATATAGGTCAAAGTATTATCGTTCTACCACAAGGCATATTAACTTTTGGCAGCAGTATCCAAAAGTATTATTCACAAATTGTTGAAGGTAATGTTTTAGTTCTTAGCACTTTTTTCCCAAGGGTTCCATGGGATATTGGACTGGCTATGGGAAGGAATACTTATATCTATGGGTTAGCAAAAGAAATTTATGTTGCGGAATCTGATAATAAAGGCGGAACCTGGTCGGGTGTAATTGACGGTTTGCGAAAAGGGAGAACAATATATATTCGTAACCCTAATGAAACTGAAAACAATGCAAATGATTTATTGATTGCCAAAGGCGCAATTCCGGTTGACTTTAACGGAATACCAATCTCAGGGAGATACAAAGAAGCTATACCGCAAATGGTGGTTGTAAAAGAATCAAACGTAATTTTTAACGCTGAGGAAAAAGAAATGACGACCAAGAAGAAAAGAAAAAACACACCCAAAGCAGAAGAACAAACTGAATCCTTATTCGAATTAAGAAAGGGAGACAATAAGAATCAACCTGTAATTGAACAATCATCAAAGCTTTTCGAAGAAGCAAAAAAATATATTCCCGGCGGAGTTAATTCTCCTGTTCGCGCATTCAAATCTGTTGGCGGAATACCGCGCTTCATGTCAAAAGGAATTGGTTCTAAAATGTATGATGTTGACGGCAATGAATACATTGATTACATAGGAAGCTGGGGACCGCATTTATTCGGACATAATCCGGAATTCATCAAAAGTGCCCTTTTCAAAGCGATCGAAAATGGAACAAGCTTTGGTGCACCGACAGAAATTGAAGTTAAAATGGCAAAACTCATCACAGAACTTGTGCCTTCAATAGAGATGGTTCGTATGGTAAACAGCGGAACAGAAGCAACAATGAGCGCAGTAAGAGCAGCGCGCGGTTATACGGGCAAAGATAAGATTATCAAGTTTGAAGGGTGCTACCACGGTCATGGCGATTTCTTTTTGATTAAAGCCGGATCCGGAGCGTTAACGTTCGGTGTGCCAACAAGCCCCGGCGTAACAAAAGGCAATGCCGCAGATACATTAGTGGCTGATTTCAACGATATCGGATCAGTCAAAAAATTGGTACAGCAAAACAAGAATGAGATTGCAGCTGTAATAATAGAAGCTGTTGTTGGAAATATGGGAACAGTCCGCTCTGATGATTCATTCATAAAAGAGTTGCGTGCAATATGCGATGAAGAAAAAATTGTCTTGATTTTCGATGAAGTGATGACCGGATTCCGAATTGCACAAGGCGGTGCACAAGAAATTCTTGGTATAGAACCTGATCTCTCGACATTCGGAAAAATTATAGGAGGCGGATTGCCTGTTGGCGCTTACGGCGGCAGGAAAGAAATTATGGAAATGGTTTCGCCAAGCGGACCGGTTTATCAAGCCGGAACTCTGAGCGGAAATCCATTAGCAATGAATGCAGGATTTGCAGCGTTAACTTACATCAAAGAATATCGGGAAGTTTATCAGAGACTCGAAGAGAAATCTGCATATTTAGAAAAAGGAATTAAAGAAGGAATAAAATCTGTGGGAAAGGATTATCAATTCAACCGAGTCGGTTCAATGATGACACTTTTTTTTACTGAAGAATCAGTCGTTGATTATAACCGGGCTGTAAAATCTGACACAAAACTTTACGGCAGATATTTTCATGAAATGTTGAACCGTGGAATCTATTTACCGCCGGCGCAGTTCGAAGCGATGTTTGTATCAACAGCACACACACAAGACGATCTTGATAAAACAATCGAAGCGAATTACGAATCGCTAAAAAATATTGTCTAACAAAATTTTCAAAAACGCTGACTTAAGGAGCTTTTAAAAACTTCTCACGAAATGATGGATA
>CAYGIU010000112.1:0-2215 GCA_964350015.1 uncultured Gammaproteobacteria bacterium | reverse complement strand
GTCCAATTACATCCAATTAGGAGAGTTAAGTCAATTTTAAAAATTAGACAAATAGCCTAATAATAGCGATTGCTGCTATGACAGCCCAAATAATGTTGAGGACGCCGGGTTGATACACTTTCTTTTTGAAGGAAATGTAGACAATGCCCAAGGCTCCTGTGCCATTAAGGATTTGGTAGATGAGGCTGGTGGGGGCTAGGATTTCAAAACTTACCATGGCAAAAGCTCCGACTATTGCGACAGTGCCGTACCAGCCTATTGTTTCTTCAATGATTTGTTTGATTTTCATGGTTAGATGATGTGAAAAGTAAAATTAATTATTTATCGGGGTGAATCGTAATATTTCTTTTTCGTTAACAAGAACTGTTTCAAGGAAAGTTGCTTTGGGCCGGACCCACAGTGAGTTGTCGCCATAGACTTCATGATTATACAAAGCTCGATAAACAACCAATTCTTCCAAAGTTTCGCTATGGTGTGCTATGCCGATGACTTCATAGAAGTTGCCTTTGTAATGTTGATATTTGCCTAATTTCATATTAGTGATTGTATTGTTTGATGCTGAAAATGTGTGAATTTTCGGGTGCGGAATCTTCTGATAGTAATAATAGTTCAGAGTTTCCAAAATGGAACATGGTTAGAACTTGTTGCCAATCCAGTTTGTAGAAAGCGGCATAAATCATTTTACCGAAGTCGCCATGTGTGACCAACAATATGCTTTGTTCGTGATGTTTTGATTTAATGAACTCAAGTAATTTTGTTGCTCTGTCGATAAGTTGAGGGAAGGTTTCAGCACCTTCTGGCGAAAGAAAGTATGTTATTGTGTCAGTCTGTAAAATGTCAGGCGAACATAATTTTATGATATCTTTTGTTGATTTGCCAGTCATGATGCCAAAATCGCGTTCGATCAATAAATCAATTTTTTCTGGGCTATCGATTTGTAGGTAGTTAGTAATCGTTTTTGCTGTTTGATAAGCTCTTTGGAGTGGTGAACTGTAGACTTTGTCAAAATGTATTTTAGAATCTTTAATTTTTAGCGAAACCTGATTTGCTTGATCAAGACCGATTGCGGTTAATGGCATATCACGATGTCCATTTAGAATCCCCATCTCATTATCTTTGTCTTGTCCGTGTCTGGCTAGATATATTTTTGTCATTTACTTAATTATGTGATTCATTCAAATTATTCCATTTCCATTCCCGGTCTTTATTATATTCAAGTTTTTGTAAAATTGCCGCTTCAATATCAATATCAAGGACTCCGCAGAGATGTAGTATTCTCTGTATTGCATCTCCGAGCTCCTCTTTTAGACCATCTTTGCCATCGATGTTCTGGTGCCGGTATGCTTCAAATGCTTCAGAAATTTCTGAGTGGATAAGGGCGATCTTTTCTGGGACATTAATGTCTTCTGGTTTGGTACCAAAGCCCTTGTCTTTGGCTTGTTGCATGACGAGCGCGATTAAGTTTTTGATAGTGATATCGCTCATAGAGTGTGGTTAAGGATTAGAGATTAGAGGGGGGGATGTTCGGCCATACGCAGTGCTATGTGCTGTTGAATACTTTGTTTTTATGTTTAAAATACAATAGCACGATAAGATTTAATAGTATTACGATTAGGTGAATAATATTAGATAGTAAAGCGTGACTGCCATCAAAAATTGATCCAGAATATTGTGGCCGATGCCAAGGGAAAATTTTAAAGGTAGGAAGGTTTATTCCAATGAGTTTATTTACTATTTGAGGGCCCAAATCAATTAGATCGGGGAAAATAGTTCCAAGAAAACAAAATGCGAAAATGAGGCGATTGGGGGTTTTGGTTGAAAGAAGTACTGAAGCGATAAATACAACTGAGGCAAATACATCAATCTTAGATGAAATAGGATATTGATGGGGAATAAAATCAAGTATTCCATGTGATAATATCCCCAATAAGAATCCCAAAAATAAAATTTTTACCTTAAAATGTTTGGGGTACTTTTTTGATGAAATAACTGTTGCTAAAGTTGAACCCGTAATTGTATGAAATAGTACGTTCATAGCTTAGATATTGTGTAAAGCGTTCGATTTAACATAACGTTTGCGCCTAGACGATCGTTTTAATGTCTTTTAGCCGATGTTATGTGATGTAGCCAGAAATTTCTATTCCTTATTTTTTTGGCAATTTATTTTACTCAACTTCTTTGCCGTCTATGTTTAATTTACTGTTGTGTACCGAAT
>CAYGIU010000111.1:0-2245 GCA_964350015.1 uncultured Gammaproteobacteria bacterium | reverse complement strand
CTTGAATATGCCGCAAGCCATTGCTGTCTTACAAAGTCTTATAAAATCTGATCTTAGTCCGGAAATAAAACGTGCGACGATAAAAGATTTTGATAACGTTTTAGGTTTAAATTTAATTAGCGAAGCAATACCCGAAGAAATTATTGAACTAATTAGTGCTCGTGATGGAGCTCGTGCAATGAAGGATTTTGATACTTCGGATCGAATCAGAAAGGAAATTGAAGAACAAGGATATATTGTTGAAGATGGGCCGGAAGGGAAGACGAAGGTTTTGAAGAAATAGACCTCGCCCCTGGCCCCTCTCCATATTCTATGGAGAGGGGAATATGCTATAATATAAGTATCTATCAGCCGTATATTACGGTTTATTTACCTATGAGCGAACAAGAAAAAGTTTTAACGCCAAGTATTGAACAAGTACCCGCAAACAGCCCGGCGACGCCGGAGCAAGTTTCGGTTCCCGAAATTGCGCAAGAAAAACCTGAACCCAGTGCTGAAGCGACTCCGACTGTACAAGCCGGAACTGTAAGCGCGACGGAGCCGGTGGCGCTTAGTCCACAAGCAGAGCGGGCCGCACAAATCGAACAAATTCTTGAAGAAGATCTTTCGAGTGTGTATTTTAATTTACCCGAAGACAAACGCGAAGCATTTCGTTACAAGGGAGAGCAAACTGCTCAAGAAATTGGAACGCTTTTAGATTCAACAAAAATTAAAGTTAAAAAAATTATTAGTCTTATTAAGACTTGGCTTTTGCTTATTCCCGGTGTTAATAAATTTTTCCTTGAACAAGAAGCAAAATTAAAAGCTGACCGTATCATTAAACTAAACGAGAAATTGTAGTATGGATTTTGGACAAAGCCAATTGAATGAATATCAACCGGATGTGCCGCTTAGTGCTGAACTAACAACTCCGGTTATCAGTCCGTTATATTTTGTAATTCCGGTGATTGCGATTATCGTGATGGCCGTTTTATTTTTTATTCGTCGTTTTTTAGCTAACCGCGCCTTGTCCGATCATGTTGTCTATCTTGTGAAGCTTCCTAAGGAACGTCCTGAAGATGAAGGCAAAACGACGAGCATTCAGCAATTTCGTGAAGAGATTGCTAAGGGCGAAGGATTGTTTACGGCTATCGGTGGTTTACATGCACAGAAAGGTTCACGTTCGTGGCTTTTAGGACGCAACGATCATTTTGCTTTTGAAATTGTTGCGCATGCTAAGGTCATTGCCTTTTATATGGTAACGCCAAGTGAGTATCAGCAATACATGGAACAGCAATTGCACGCTTTGTATCCGGAAGCGGTTATCGAACAAGTTCCCGACTATAATATTTTTTCCGCCCAAGGAACAGTTAGCTCGGCAATGTTAAAAACGAAACTCTCTGATGTCTTGCCTTTAAAGACCTATCAGAAGGATGATGCTGATCCGCTTAACTCAATTATCAATGCCATGTCAAAGATAAGCGATGATGAAGGCATGGCTGTTCAATATATTGTTCGTAGTGCTCGCAGCGGCTGGCATAAACGCGCGCGCCAAGTTGTTGATAAAGCTAATAAAACCGGTTCGCTTAAAGAAGCATTGGGCGCAAGTAGTTTTGGCCAAGTGTTAAAAGTTGCCGGCGATTTCGGTTCGGCTCTAAAAACTCCTAAACAAAACGATCCCTTGCAACAGCAACATCAACGTCGTTTAACCGCGAAGGAAGAAGAAGTTGTTAAAGGTATTGAAGAAAAAAGTTCTAAAGCTGGGCTTGAAGTAAATATTCGCTTAGTGGCCAGCGCGAACTTAGAAGCGCGTGCCCGAACAATGTTAAATCATTTAGTTTCCAGTTTCAGTCAATATAATTATTATGAATACGGAAACAGTTTAAGTATCGCGGCAAGCGGCCGCAAGTCCGGCACTATTGTCAGAGATTTTATTTTCCGTCGTTTTAAACCCGAACGTAGTTCTGTTGTTAATACTGAAGAGATGACCAGTCTATTTCATTTCCCATTACCCTCTGCGGAAACACCGAATATTTTATGGTTGACTGCTCGACAAGCTGCAACCCCTGTAAATTTGCCGACTGAAGGTTTGTTGCTCGGTACAAACGAATATCGCGGCGTTACACGCGATGTCCGTATTAAGCCAACGGATCGTATGCGCCATACCTATATCATTGGTAAATCCGGTACTGGTAAATCTCAGTTAATGGCTAATATGGCGATTCAGGATGTACGTAATGGTGAAGGCCTTGTCTTCATTGATCCG
>CAYGIU010000110.1:0-2266 GCA_964350015.1 uncultured Gammaproteobacteria bacterium | reverse complement strand
GCATGATGCATTGCTTATTTGCCGTAAAAGTCAGTCACAAAAAGTGCGGGATGTTGTGGCGATGCTTGCAAAAAATAAAAAGGATTTAATTTAGAGTAGGTCTACGCTTATATGTCTTTTTATAATTCTAAAGTTCCCCCTAAAAAAGTTTTAGTCATTAATATCTTCGGTATCGGGGATGTATTATTTACAACGCCACTTTTAGCTAACCTCAAGTCAGCTTATCCTCAAGTTAAGATTGGTTATTTGTGTAATCGTCGGTCAATTCAGGTGTTAGAAACAAATCCTAATGTTGATAAGTTGTTTTTTTATGTTCGGGATGAATTTGTTGCAGCCTATAAGCGTTCTAAAATTGAATATGTTAAGAAAATGCTGAAATTTTGGGCAGAGATAAAAGCCGAAGGTTATGAAGCTGTCATTGACGTCTCATTGAGCTCTTTTACAAGTTTCTTTTGTTTTTGGATAGGGATTCCTAAAAGAATAGGGTTTAATTTTAGAGGTCGCAGCCCTTGGTTGACAGATCGCATTGCTTTGGAAGGATATGAAGGTAAGCATGTTGTGGAGCATTATTTACAGTTATTAGATCGAATGGGTGTTAAACAGCAACATAAAAAACTTGATTTGTATATCACCAAAGAAGATGAAGAATTTGCTAATCAATTTTTAAATCAGCGAGGGTTAGGGCAAAGTAAAAAACTTATAGGACTTGTTGCCGGAGGCGGGGCAAGCTGGGGCAAGGACGCTGATTATAAGCGCTGGGGCCTTGCTAATTATGCCAATTTAGCTGATAAAATCATTGAAAAATTTTCTTGCGAAGTTATACTGTTTGGAGATCAGTCGGAGAGTCAATTAAATCAATTGCTCGTCGAACAAATGAAGCATAAGCCTGTTGTTGCTGTTGGGCAGACAACGCTTCGCCAGATGGCGGCTTTGATTAAAAGAACGAATTTAATGATTGTCAATGATGGCGGGCCGCTGCATATCTCGGTGGCTGCTGGAGTTAAAACATGTTCTATTTTTGGGCCTGTGGATGATCTTGTATATGGCCCTTTTCCTTTAAATGGGCATGCGGTGGTTGCCCTGGATTTAAGTTGCAGGCCTTGTTATCGACGGTTTAGAAAAGCAAGTTGCGATCATTTAAGCTGTTTAAAAACATTGACGGTGGAACAGGTTTTTAAAAAAGTAAACGAATTATTAACCCAAATTTGAGCCAGACCCGTTTTGGACGGGTCGGTTCAGGGTTATCCCAAATTTGAGACGGCATTTAAGAAATACGTTTCTATAAAATTTGGGATAACATAGCGCATGAGCTGCGTATTAACAGAAAGAAAGTCTTCAATGAATGTCCCATTTATCGATTTTTCCGAACAATACAAATTAATTAAACCTACAATTGATGTTGGCTTGCAAAAAGTTTTTGAGAAAGCTAATTTCATTTTAGGCCAGGAAGTAAAAGATTTTGAAAATCAATTCGCTCGGTATTGCGATGCAAAATATGGTATCGGTGTAAATTCAGGAACGGACGCCTTATACCTTGCGATGGCTGCGCTTGATCTTGGGCCAGGCGATGAAGTTATTGTTCCGACATATACGTTTATTGCAACCGCGTTATGTGTTTCTTATACAGGTGCAACGCCCGTGTTCGTCGACATTGAAGAAGACACATATAACATTGATCCTGAAAAATTAAAGAGCGCGATTACATCAAAAACAAAAGCCATTATCCCGGTCCATATTTACGGCCAAGCTTCGAATATGGATGAAATCAATCAATTAGCTAAGAAACACAATATTAAAATTGTAGAAGATGCCGCTCAAGCGCATGGGGCTATGTATAAAGGCAAACGTGTTGGTTCTTTAGGCGATGTAGCCTGTTTTAGTTTTTATCCGACGAAAAGCTTAGGTGCTTTTGGAGATGCAGGGATTGTTGTGACTTCTGATGAAAGTGTTTATAAAAAAGTTGAGATGCTTCGTGATTATGGTCGCTCAAGTCGGTATGATCATAAAATTAAAGGATATAACTCCCGCATGGATACGATTCAGGCGGTTGTATTATCTGAGAAACTAAAGCATCTGGATGAATGGAATAAAATGCGTAATCAAGTTGCTCAATATTATTCTGAATTTTTAAAAGGTGTCAGTGGGGTTATTACTCCGACGATTAAAAGTGATCGGACACATGTGTTTCAAACATTTGCTGTAAGAATTAAAAATCGCGATAAAATTGCTGATCAAATGAAAGAAAAAGGGATTAGTGTTTTAATCC
>CAYGIU010000109.1:0-2358 GCA_964350015.1 uncultured Gammaproteobacteria bacterium | reverse complement strand
GAGCTAAAGATGAAAAAATTATTGATAGTAATTGTATCTTTTTTTGTATTCGTTATAGCACAAACTGGATACACTCAGATAAGCGTGCATAATGTTCCCGGAGCCTCATCCTTATCATGTGCCAGTTCGGTAGATGAAGAAACAGTTTGCGTTGGCGGAGCCGAAGGAATTTGGCGTTCAACTAACGCGGGTGTTACATGGAATAAAACCTATGATGGTATTGCTGTAGGACAGATGGAGTTTTTAGAAGGCTCCTTAGTCGGGTACGCATTAAGTGGTAATACTGACACTCTGAATAACATTTCTGTTTTAAAAACAGTTGATGGTGGATTAAACTGGATAATGTGTTATACAACACCGCATCTTGTGGTGTTTATGCATTTATACGTAAAAAGTGCCAATGAAGTTTTTGCAAATTTTAACGGCTCTCCCTACGGTAGCGATGCACAATTATATCACAGCGTTGACGGCGGTTTAACTTGGTCAGTTGTCTTTCAAACTCACATCTATGCGTTTACTGGAGTTACTGGAGATGACCAGGGAAATGTTTTTGCGTCAGGCAGCATGTATTGGTCCAGCGCGGATTTAATAACCTGGCAGCATCACGAGAATATGCCAGTTGTGTATGCCTTTACTAACACGGAGTTTGCTAATAACCGACTGTATGTTGGTGGTGATACTCACATTAACAATAATTTTTATCCGAGAGTAAGTTTTACTACTAATCACGGAGACAATTGGACTAACTATACTTTTCCTGATTCGGGACAATGTTGGAATTTAACTTTTGCTCCGAATGGAACAGGCTATACACATGGTACTGTTAGAGGAATGTTTTATAGCTGGGTAGCTATGACAACTGATGCCGGGAATACTTGGGAAAGGATTTATGGCACTCCATCGCTTGATATTAAAAATATCTGCGCAAGCTCAACATACATGTATGCGGTTGGTATAGGTCCTAGCGGCGGTATTGTGGTCAGATATAGGACAACACTAACAGGCACACCTGATCCTAAAGGAAATCTTCCGAAACAATTTGAATTACAGCAGAATTATCCAAACCCTTTTAATCCGGAGACAACCATTAAGTATCGAGTTCCGGAAAAAGCTTCCGTTGAACTTAGTATCTTTGATAGTATTGGCCGGCATTTAAAAACGATAAACGAAGGAGTTAAGAATCCGGGGTCTTACAATGTTCGTTTTAACGGTGCTAATCTTTCAAGCGGAATCTATTTTTATAAAATTCAGGCTGGTGGATTCAGCGAAACAAAGAAGATGATGCTCATTAAGTAATAGACAAGTACATTTTAACTAATAGAGGGGTTGATTAAATCAACCCCTTTTTAGCACCCAATTTTAGAAACATTTTTCGTTTTTAGCCGTTTAATGTTAAGCTTAAGACAAGCGAAATTATTAATTTATATAATTCATATGTCAGACATGGGTAAAATGTACACGTTTTGGACAATCTTAGTTATTGCCCTATTATTGATAATTGGTGCTTTAATTTATACAAGTAACTCGAATAGAAATACAGCGAATGATACGCAGCAGCAAAATGTTTTAAATTCGGAAACTAATACAAATGAAGCGTCTGTTGTTGAGGAAACTGAGGAGCAAAAGTGGGAGACCTATTCAAATGCTAAATACGGTTTTGAAATGAGTGTACCCGCTGGTACCAAAGTTGAAGAGAAAGGAGAGTTAACAAAAACAATAGTATTTACAAATGATGGATTGAATGTATCCTTTGTTGTAAAAGATGATCAATATGTTCATGATGGAAAAAATTTAGTGCCGATCAGTTTTAAGGATTATCACTACATGGATATGCCACGAAACTTCGAGACGAAGTTAGGTGGTATGGCTGCGGCAGTCTTTGAAGCACCACGTGGTTATTGCGACGGACCGGGTTGCTCAGATCCATATATTGCGTATGCAGTAAATCGTGATGTAGCTCTATTTTATAACTTTGTATTTTTTGGTGATGTAGAAATGTATGCAACAGAAAAGCAGATTCTTGAATCAGTAAGTTTCATGGATCCAGAAGTCACTATTGTAACTAAGTCTTTTTCTAATGCAGCAGGTGGCTACAGCTTTAAATACCAATCACCGTGGACAGCTGCTGTGAATAAGTACGCTGCTAAGTACACCTTATTTGGCAAAGGAACTTCAAGCACGAGCGGCGAAGGTGGCGTTGAAGTTCGAAGTTTTAACGGAACTGTAACAGAATATCTTGACGACATGGAGAAGAACGCTGATACAAAATACCTGAATCGCAAAGAGGTTTCTATTAATGGGCTTGTGGGCATACGGGCTGAAACCCAGGCTATGATAAGCGGTCATGCGGTTATATTA
>CAYGIU010000108.1:0-2406 GCA_964350015.1 uncultured Gammaproteobacteria bacterium | reverse complement strand
CACTAGCAGTTGCCGCCAATACGCAAACAGTGATTAACGTTGCTACTTGTAATTTATTTACTAGCATGAGTAATATAATCTATACTTAAGACGTTATAGTAAGTATAACGACTAATTCATTTAATTGATATAAGACATATGAAAAAATCTACTATAATGATATCCGCTATTATAATTTTAGTTATTGGTTTTGTGGTTTATGCATCCTGGCCAAATGACCAAAAAACAGCACTTGAGCCAGTGGAAGAGGAGATTGTTTTAGAAACGCCCGTTGTAGATGACAAAGAAGAGAATAAAGTGGAGACTAAGGTGGAAAATGAAGTTAAGGCGACAACGCCAACAGTCGTTCCAAAAGTAATAGAAAAAAACAACGTAAGTTTTATTGATTATAAGGTTCCTTTTACATCACAAGCTCCAACCGGAAATTGGGATGATGAAAGACAGCAGGATGGTTGCGAGGAAGCTTCGGATTTAATGGCAGTCTATTGGGCGCAGGGAAAAACATTAAACAGCACCATTGCTTTAGAAAAAATATTAGGTGCATCTGATTATGCTCTCAAAGAACACGGTGAATTTAGAGACATATCAGTTGATGATACCGTTCAGTGGATCTTTAAAGAATATTTTAAATTTAATAATGTAGTAGCTAAGAAAGGCGTAACAATTAACGATATTATTTCCGAATTAGAAAAGGGAAATGTTGTTGTTATCCCGGCTAATGGACAGAAATTAGGAAACCCTTATTTTAGCCCTCCTGGACCGGAACGTCATATGCTTTTGATTCGCGGTTATGATAAAGCAAAAAAACAGTTTATTACGAATGATCCCGGTACAAAACGCGGACAAGCGTATCGTTATAATGAGAATGTCTTATATAACGCAATTCTTTCATATTCAACCGGATCACACGAACCAGTTACCACAAATTCAAAAGATATAATAGTTGTAAGCAAATAAAAAAAAGGACGCAAGCATCCTTTTATAAGATTAATTAGGTTTAGATAATATAATCACTGAGACCAGCAGCACCATTCCATACAAAGCGGTTTTGTTCGCCTCGTGTGAATTCATATATAATGGGCTTGCTTTCAGGGTTTCCGATTTTTCTATTGAATACCCATCCATTCTTTGAAATATTTTCTTTCATTTCATCAAGCTCAGGATCAGGGGGATATATTGTATCTTTGCCTAAATCTTCGATTTCACAATCAAATTGTGGCATTATTAAGAACGTTTAGTTTGTGGTTATCTATACTTAATCATTTTTTACTATTTCTGTCAAGTATACAAAAAAGAGCCGGTTTGGCTCTTTTTTAATTCTAGTCTTATCGTTTCTTTTTGATTTCTTTAGCAGCCATAGTTCCAAGGTCACTAAACTCATCTTTTATTTCTACTAGCAATTTTAGAATATGTTCAAACTTTTTTCGTAGCTTCGGATCAGCGGATTTCAAGAGGGGAGCAAGCTTAGAAGCGGCTGCTCCTAATATAGTTATAAGTCCTATTACTTTAACAACGTTTGCAAGTTTTTTGGCCATACAATTAAATTAATAATAAATGCTATTACTTAGCGTAAGTATATGGTATAATTATAGCATAAACTAAAACGTTATTTAGTCTAAATAGTTTCATATGCCAAAAACAAAAAAAGTTGTTTCAAAGAAAGTAAAGGTTAAAGCAATAGAGCCCGTTAGTACTAAAACTAAAAAGAGCTCTTGCGATTCATCATGCTGGCTCTGCTGGCTGTTTAAACTGATGATTGCAATGTTTGTATTAATGATTGTATTCTGGTTAGGCTTTTGCTTCGGTGCTTTAAGTTCTGAGTACCCATCAAAACGAGCCTATAAGCCGATGATGTCTACCTTAAGTCCGCAGAACTTTTGCGCAAATCCATCAGTGAAAAATGATCTCTCAGTTGAGAATGCGATGAGCACGATGATGGCTGCTCTTAAGAATAAAACAGGGGAGTCGTTTGATAAGGAGTTTTTGCTTCAGATGACTTTGCAAAATCAGAATGTCGTTGAAATGGCAAAAATAGTATTAGAGAAATCTGATCGCGAAGATTTAAAAACCTTTGCCCAAACTATTATTGATGAACATAATAAAGAAATTGAATCAATGAAAAATTGGCAGGCGAAGTGGTTTTCACCGTCTAATTAATTGAAATCTTAAAACGAAAAAAGCCCTACACTGTAGAGGCTTTTTTGTTTATTCAAATGAACATATAAACTTAGACCGGCTTGGTGAATTCCATAAACTTGAAGTCGTGGAGGACATGGAGTGAATGGAGGGCCGGTCCAAGACATTTTCTAGCAGACCATAACTGGTATTAATGGAATGCCTAAGCAAAGAGTAGTACGTATCGACAGCGTTGTCAACAATATTGACATTTATATATAAATATTATAT
>CAYGIU010000107.1:0-2432 GCA_964350015.1 uncultured Gammaproteobacteria bacterium | reverse complement strand
AATACTAAGCGCTATGAGTTAGACAGTTTTGAAGAGCTTGAAGTATTTTTTCAAACATTCAAACCGAAGTTAGAGTTAAGTCTGAATGGTTATTTGTCTTATGGTGGTTATCCAGAGGTTTTAACAACTCAAGGTGTGGCAGAAAAAGAAGAGGTGCTTAAATCGATTATCAAAACTTATATCGACAAAGACATTATTAATCAGTTGAATGTCGAGAATGTGACCGGTTTTAATAATCTGATTAAGATTTTAGCTGGTCAAATCGGCCAATTAGTAAACAGTCATGAGCTTTCAAATACGTCTAATGTATCCATAAATACCTTGAAAAAATATTTGGAAATCCTAGTCGGCACATATATTATCGATTTAGTAACGCCATACTTCAAAAATATTCGTTCAGAGATTTCCAAGATGCCAAAAATTTATGTTTTGGACATCGGTATTCGTAATTATCTTTTGCGATCTTTTAATATTGGAGCAGGTGAACAGGGTGGGGTGATGGAAAATTTTGTTTATAATACACTGCTCACGCAATACGCGAAAGAATATATTCATTTTTACCGCACCAACGGCGGAGCGGAGATTGATTTTGTGATTGAGGATAGGGACAATAAATTGACTTTGTGTGAAGTAAAATATCGCAGCAAAGTAAGTGTTCCGGTGATTATGAAAAATTTTGATGAGCGATATGAAAATGTTGGAAGAAAATTAATTATCACTAAAGATGTTTTGAAAAAAGACAGTGAGGGGTATTTTGTTCCCGTAACATTGTTACCGTTTGTTAAATTTGTTTAGTAATCAGAAACTTGATAAATTAGAGTAAAATTAAGTTATTTGTGGGACGTCGATTCTAATTTTGAGGGCATGGCTCATCTCCCAGCCTTTATTAGGCGAAAGATGATGTAATCCTACACCAAAGCTTCGGATTATAAATAATATTAGAGAAAATATTGGCATTTTATAGCAAAAACGAGGTTGAAATGCCTCGTTTTTGTATATTTTGTGCGCGATTATTGCGCGATTATTGCGCGATTATTTAAAATATGTTAAGATGTAGATATGTTTAAACCAAAATACAATTTAACGGATTCATTAGTCCGAAAACTTACGGAGATTGCTGAGACTAAGGCGGTGATTGAAAACGCCAAGATTTTACCGCAACAAGAGTTGAAATTGCGTCGCCAAGCTATAATCAGGATGACCCAGAGTTCGACCGCTATTGAAGGTAATATTTTGAATATTGCCCAGGTTGAAGCTTTGTACGCCAATAAGAAAGTTGATGCGCCGGAGCGAGATATTTATGAAGTTGAAAATTATTTAAAGGCTTTGAAATATATCGATGAGGTAGTTAAGAAAAAACTGCCAATTTCTGAAAAAGTAATTTTGCATATCCATAAATTAGTTACTGATAAAACATTGGCCAAAGAAAAAAGCGGATTTTATCGTAAGACTCCAGTCTATGTGGTGAAATCAATGCTTGGCCGAGTTACCGAAGTTGTCTACACCGGACCGGAGGCGAAAAAAGTCCAGAGGCTCTGTGCCGATTTGGTCAAATGGATAGACAAAAGTGAGCAGGAAGAAATAAATCCGGTAATCGTGGCCGGTATAGTCCATCAGGAGTTGGCGGCCATTCATCCATTTTCTGATGGCAACGGAAGAACCGCCCGCGCCTTAGCCACACTAATACTCTATCAGCGAGGTTATGACTTTAGGCGGCTTTTTGCTCTTGAGGATTATTATAACCGCGAACGGCAGGATTATTATGCGGCTATCAATATTGGCAAGAATTACGAAGATAGAAAAGTCGACTTCACTCCTTGGTTGGAATATTTTGTTCTTGGCTTTAGAGAGGAGATTGAAAACGTCAAAGCCAAAATTAAATCGTTATCGCGTAAAACTGTGGGCGACAACATCAATGAGCAAGTTTTTTTGGATCCGGATCAATTGAAGATTTTAGATTTTTTAGACCAAGTCGGACGGATTACGACTAAGGATGTGGAGGATATATTGAAATGCCCCAAAAGAACAGCCCAGTTTCATCTTCAGAAATTAAAAAAGATAAAAATGATCAAGCAGGTCGGCAAAGGTCCGGCCAGTGCTTATGTGTTAGAGGGTAAAAAATAATATGAAGAAGAAAAACATAAATGATAAAATCACTAATAACGGACTAAGTCCCGCTTATTTAGATGTGCTTCGGAAAAAGTGTCTGATTGAAAGCACTGGCTCTTCACTGCGGCTTTCTGGCAGAAACATTGCAAATGAGCAGGTGGAAGAGATTTTGAGAAAGATGGAGAGGTTGGGAGCGGGGAGAAGTACGAGATATAAAGCTATTTAACTTAAAAATATGACAAATATTCAGTCATTCTACAAATGTAAAAATTGCAGTCAGGAAATAGCTATTGATACCAATAGTAAATTGGTTTATTGCGAGC
>CAYGIU010000106.1:0-2435 GCA_964350015.1 uncultured Gammaproteobacteria bacterium | reverse complement strand
GGTTAATACGCCGTAGACTGCCAAGGCGATTACTGAAAGGACACCAAGGAAGCGATAATAAATAATCATGAACAAAGCGACAAGAATCAAACCGAGCATACCGGCGCGTAAACTGTTGTTAACTGACTCCTGACCCAAAGAAGCACCGACGGTTTGCTGGTTTACCAAAGTAATCGGTAATGGCAAAGCTCCAGCATTTAAACGCTTAACTAAATCGCGAGATTCAGCAACAGTAAAGTTTCCAGTAATTACCGCTTTACCACCACTAATCGCTTCGTTTACGTTTGGTTCACTAATTGGATAACCATCAAGATAAATAGCAACTGGTTTACCGACGTTTCGTCCAGTAATTTCTTCAAATAACGTCGCTCCCTTATCATCAAACTCAAGGCTTACTTCCGGTGTATTATCTTGTGGATTAAACTGGACAGTAGCGCGCTTTAAGTTACGTCCGGTTAACTCCGTATTTTTCCATTGTGCATCAGCGCCCAAATAATCAGCTTGTGATTTTGTGCGAACGAGCAAATGACTTAACTTATATTCAAAATGCTCCCCTGTTTTATAAATAATGTGATAGCCGAACTTGCTTTCAACAACATAGGAAATAGTTCCAACTTTTTGTTCAAAAGCAGTTTTTTCAAATGGCTCAACCATAGCGCCTTTTCCGAAGTAACCAAGTGACCCACCATTTACTTTTGATCCTTGATCATCGGAATTATCTTTAGCTAAATCAGCAAAGTTTTTCGCAGTTGCCTTTGCCTTCAAATCCTTAATCTTTGTGTAGGCTTCTGCTTTTGATATTTTTGAGCTGCAGCCCTCGGTTCCATCATAACAAATCAAAATATGAGAAGCCTCAACTTCACGAACCTGTTTTGCTTCATACTTCAAAAGTTCATATCCAGCTGTAGTTTGGATTAAATCTTTGCTCGTTTTGCCAACACCAATCGCATCGGCTGCTTTTGCCAAGTCGGGATTTTCAGTATCGGAAATCCAACCCAAGTCACCGCCATTAGCTTTAGTTGTTTCATCTTCGCTAAATTGACGAGCTAAAGCGGCAAAGTCTCCACCGGATAATAATTTACCAAGAACATCCTCGGCTTTAGTTTTTGCCTTCTTATTAAACTCATCCATTTCTTTCTGTTGCTCAGCATTTAACTTCGGTACTTCAGTACGTTGTTCTTTAAATTCAAGTAACGGGGTTTCACCAATCTTCTTAATAGCTTCACGAATATCCTTAATACCGGCTAATTCTACGATAATGCGATAACGTCCATCAACGCCGCGGTTTACCTGAACCAATGGCTCAGAGACGCCGAAAACGTTAACACGGCGTTCAATGACGTCACGAGCGCCTTCAACCGCTTGACCTTGATCAGCAACGGCCACACCGGTAACATCAGCGTCATAAACAAGCTGGGATCCACCTAAAAGGTCCAATCCAAGCTGAAAGGGAACATCCTTTACCTTAGGCAAAGGAATCTTATAGCTATCTATTGCTTGATTGTAATAATTGCCGAAAGTCACCAATGACGCGGCTATCGCAATAATCAAAACAAAACTAAATGCCCACCAGACTTTTTTACGGCCTTTTGGGAAAAATACTCTGGATAAAAAAGAATCTGCCATATATGCAAATAAATATTGAGGTTTATCAGTCTATTGTAATCTAAGAGCCTTTAAAAATCAAGGGGAAAACTACATTTTGATAATACCGAAATTACAGGCTTTTTTGCCTAAATCTCAAGCTTTTTATCAATAAGCTCAGTGATAACCGAAAAATGCTGAGGATTATTAAAATCAAGCTCACTTCTATCTATAAAGAAGGCGTTAGAATGACGCTGAAAAAAATCGCGATGAGCATTGCCCGCCGTTACAAAGCGATTGACTACATCGCCATCAACCTCGAACAATCTTCCCCGCTTCATCATAAATTCATGAACCTTTGTCTTATCAGCCTCTAAAATAATCATTAAGTCAGGCATTGATAAAAATTGTGCGTCTAAGGCGGAAAGTTCACGCATTAATTCTTTCTGAAATTCATGTTCAAGCCAATGTTCGCTATATACATCATTAGTAAGCCAAAATGTATCCATGATTACAAACTTACCAGCGTTCTTAAGCTGCTCAGCTTTCAAATGCATTTTCGTAAGCAAGTTACGGAAATAAATACGCGATTCAAGTTGATTCTTATTATCACGTAAATTTTCTTTAACTCGTTCCGGAAATTCTTCACCTTCAAAAATAGCTTCAGCTTTATAGTGATCAGCTAACATATGGACTAGTGTAGATTTTCCAGTCCCCGGTCCCCCGCACACAGCGATGATACAATTTTTGGTCATATTGTTCTAAGTTTAGATTAACAAAATATACCAAACAAAGCTATGTATAGTTTTGATTGACAAAATTTATAAAATATACTTAAATAACAATAATAA
>CAYGIU010000105.1:0-2462 GCA_964350015.1 uncultured Gammaproteobacteria bacterium | reverse complement strand
TGATAATACTAACCCAGTTAAAATAAATCGCATCAAGCGCCCAGACAATCAAACCAAAAGTAATAAAGAAAGTGACAGCATAAATCAATCCAAAAATTACATTCATTACCGGATGACGACCGATCGGCTTGCGGATTGGAATAAGGTCATTACGACGTTTTTCAACAAAAACAATTTCTTCAATTCCGTTAGTAATGCGTTTGGTATTTTCATCGTTAGGCAAACGGGAGAAAGCCACAGCAACAAACAATAGTAAGGCCGGGAAAGAAACATTGATCGCTAATGAAACTGCATTAATTTCAGAGCCAAAAAATTGCGATGCCGGAATTTCTAGAGCGGCGGCAAAAATAGACTTGGTAAGCAAAATATAAATAATACTTCTCCAGGCCGCACGCCATAACTTTGTTCGAGCTAAAGCATATCGCTTAGTACAGGCTTTTTTAATGCGTCGAGAAAAAGCCTTTGGATCTTCAAAAAATTCATCATAGACCGCTTCCGGATCTTCATTAATAACATCTTTAAGAATATTAAAATAAACCGTCTGCGAAGATACGATTCTATCGAGTCGCGTAGAGAGGATATGGTCTAATTGTTTTTGAATCAAACCACGAAGCGCGCTAAAATCTTTAGCTACTCGTTTAATTGTTTCCGGCTTAGCATTCTTCCAATCACCATTAAAGTAGCGCACTAAAATAAGCGCTAACATATCGTCATCAAATTTTAAAAAACAACGATGAATTGAAAGATAGAGTTGAATCGAAAGGTCATTTTCATAAGGCAAGGAAACCGGAAGCTCAAGTCTTTTTTCCAAGTGACTATACATTACGGAAATTACAGTTTCGGAAACTATATCGGGTCCAACCAATTCTTCAATTTCAGCAGCCGCCAAACCAATAATAGTATTTGAAGCTCCTGATGAACTATGCGCAGTTAAACGCTTAAGTTCAAGATATTTAGAAATAATTACCGCTGTTTCATCTATACGAGTTTCCGGCAAAGAATTATTTGGTAAATAACCGGCTCGAATCAACTCAATCAAAAGATGTCTCGCCGAAGCTCTCATATCAACCTTACTAAACTTAATCGGATTTTCAATAATTATTTGGCGCTTAAGGATTCTTTCAATCGCATCTTTGCGCAAAAGATGCTCTTCATTATAATGAACAGCATTTCTTATTTTTTCATAATAAAAAGCCATCTTCGAAATAACCTCGGAGACTTGAAGCTTGCTGATATTTTCATCAGCCTTAGTGCCGCCACTTTGAGCGCGGTAAATTGATTGAAATATTTTTTTAGCACCGGGAGAAACGTGTAATACAGTTGGCTCCTCGGCACGACGTATAGTGTCAGAACTCATAGATATATTGTAACTGTCTGCTACAAGGCGGTCAATTAAAGCTTAATAATGCGCCATGTATCCTGTTCTCGGATTATTCGTCCAGATACACTAAAGCCGGCAGCTTGCCGATGGCCGCCACCGCCCAAAAACTGTGCTAAACGAGCGACATCGACATCCGGTCTAGTTGTCCGCAAACTTCCGCGAATAATACCATTGTCTGATTCATATAAAACCATGACGGCCGCCGCATCGATTCCGCCTAAAAATCCGGCGATCCCCTCGAGGCTTTCAATATGAGCTCCGGATTCTTCTAAATCCTTAGCCGTCAACACAGTTGAAACAATATTAAAACGTGGATGACGACTTAAGCGCGATAAAGCTATCCCCCATAGTTTCAAATCAGAAACTTTTTTTGTTTTAGTTGTTAAATCATTTATCCGAGCAAGATTCGCTCCTTGCTCAAGCATACTTGCTGCCGCTGACATTGTTTCTTTGGTGGCGGTTGGATGAACAAAGTTTGCAGTATCAGTAACAATTCCCGTTAAAAGACACTTCGCCATATTTGAACTAATCTCCACCTTCATTTCAGTCGCCAGTTTGAAAAGTATTTCCGTTGTTGAAGCAGCGGTTGGAATTCGTAATAAGCAATCAGCCGGAGTTTTTATCGCTACGTGATGATCAATTTCAATAAAGAGAGTTTCTTTAGGGCGATGCATAATAAAACTTTCTAAATTTGTTCGGCCGGGCGTTGCGCAATCTAAACTAATAATCGCATCGTATTCGTACACTACAACTTTATCTTTGTCCGTAGTAATTTCAGAAAATCCCGGTAAAAACTCTAAGCTGGTCGGCAAAGGACCGGCCGTATACGCAACGCAATCAATTTTTAACAAAGCCATTAATTCTCTAAAAAAACAAAGCGACCCGAGGGCATCGCCATCGGGATTAATATGCGTTACAGCTAATACTCGTTTAAGAGAAACTAGCTTAGATGCAAGCTCTGTATAGTTATTATTGTTGCTCTGCTTCATCTTTCAATTCCAATTCTTTAAATGCTTCATCAAGAACCGCTGCCCGAGATTCGCGATCGGCTGCGCTTCGTCGAGCCGCACGTCATCTTTCT
>CAYGIU010000104.1:0-2588 GCA_964350015.1 uncultured Gammaproteobacteria bacterium | reverse complement strand
TATTTAAGGAATTTAAAAAAGATAGTTTATGTGCATTGTTAATTAATCCTAAAAAAGATAATGTTCCTGAGGCGTTTGGAGGAATTTTAAGTTTGTCGGACATAGTCATTGTTTCTGGAGACAGCATTTCAATGATTTCTGAGGCGGCAACTTCAGGGAAAAAGACAATTGTTTTTTATCCGCATGTCCGAGGGGGGGCAGAGTCAAACAAGCATATGTTTTTTATTGAAAATTTGCATGCACAAGGATTTATTGTGGCCAGTGCTGCTCGAGATATTGGGCATGTTGTATTGGAAGTGGCAAAAGGGAAAATTCAAACTAAACGGCTTAATGATGCTGATGCAATTTTTGAAGCCGTTCGTAAAGTAATTTAAGGAGCGTAGTTTTAAATGAAGATTTTGCAAATATTGCCGGAGCTAAATGTTGGCGGTGTTGAAACAGGCACCGTGGATTTTGCTAAATACTTGGTTGAGCATGGTCATCAGTCCGTCGTTGTTTCAAACGGAGGAAGACTTGTTGACGGGCTTGTTGCTTCTGGTTCAAAGCATTATAGTTTGCCTGTTCATAAGAAATCTTTGTGGGTTGTTTTTAAATTAATTCCGCAGTTAAGAAAAATAATCATTCAGGAAGAAATTGATATTGTTCATGCGCGAAGCCGGATTCCTGCCTGGATTGCTTATTTTGCTTGCCGAAATACGAAAGCTCAATTTATTACAACGTGCCACGGTTATTATAAGAGCCGTTTGTTTAGTCAGGTGATGGGCTGGAGCAAGTTTGTGATTGTCCCAAGCCGCGCCATTGGCCGTCATATGATTGATACGTATCATGTGCCGGCGGAGAATATTCGCTGTATTCCTCGCAGTGTAGATTTAAGCAAGTTTACTTTACAGCATACAATTGAACCAAATAAGTCGCAGTATGTTGTTTCTATCCTCGGGCGAATTACAACACTTAAAGGCCACGATTATTTTTTAAAAGCCATGGCTAAAGTTGTTCGGCAGTTTCCTTATATTAAGATTCAGATTATTGGCGATGCTCCGGCGAGTAAACAAGAATATAAAAAAGAGTTAGAGGTTTTGGCTTATCGATTAGGGCTTAAAAGTCATGTAGAATTTTTAGGGAATCGGTCTGATATTCCGCAACTTTTAGCGCAGACAGATTGTTTGGTGATGGCCTCAGTTGAACCGGAATCTTTTGGTCGTGTGATATTGGAAGCACAGGCAGCAGGAGTTCCTGTTGTTGCAACACAAGTTGGCGGAGTGGTTGATATTATTGATCATCGTAAAACAGGATTACTTGTTTTGCCGAAGGATATTGATGCAATGGCAGCTGAAGTATTAAATGTTTTAAAAGACCCGACATTTGCAAAAAGTTTAGTTGTGGAAGCCCAAAAGAAAATTAAGAGTCAATATACCCTCGAGCATATGGCTTCGCAAACGATTGCTGTTTATGAAGAGTTATTAAAATCACAAAATATTTTAGTGATTAAAATTAGTGCGCTTGGCGATATTATATTAATTACGGCATCCCTTAAGGCGCTGCGTCAAAAATTTCCTGAGGCGAAGATTTATTGTTTGGTTGGCCGCGAGTCTCGACATATTTTACGTCATTGCCCGCATATTGATGGGTTGATTGTTTATGATCATAAAGCAAAAGATAGAGGATGGATCAAACTTTTGCGTCTTGCTAAAAAACTTCGCCGGTATGGATTTGATAAGACAATTGATTTTCAAAATAATCGTAAGAGTCATTTATTAGGTTTTCTTATTTTTGCTCGCGAAAGTTATGGGTATCGCAATGGCAAGTGGGGATGGATGCTTTCCAAAGGGATTAAGAATACAGAGAAAAATATTCCTGCTGTTGAGCATCAGTTTAAGGTTCTCGAACAAATGGGAATCAGTTATGCCCAAGGTGCTCATCAACTTCAAATGTGGCCGACGAAAGAAGATCGAGCCTATGTTGAAAGTTTGTTTGATTCGGAGTGGCTGGGTAATTCTAAAAATATTGTCGGGATTAATATTGCAGCCAGTGAAAAATGGATTACAAAAAATTGGCCAATTGAGAATATGGCAAAGATTTGTGACATGTTAATGGCTAAGAATATTCGGGTGGTTTTTACTGGGATGGAAAAGGATCGCGCATTAGCTAATCAATTATTAGCTATGACTAAATCAAAACCATCTGTTGTTGTTGGAAAAACGGATGTGTTGCAGTTAGCGGCATTAATTGAGCGCTGCAAAGTATTTATTACGCCAGATTCTGCGCCGCTTCATGTTGCCGCGGCGATGAAGACACCGGTCATTGCTTTGTTTGGGCCAACGGATTCCAGGCGCCATATCCCGCCGGCTAAAAAACTTTTTGTTTTTGAAAAGAAAATGTCTTGTGCGCCATGCTATGGCACGCGTTGTAAAGTTTTTACGCACGCGTGTATGAAAACGATCACGGCGGAAGAGGTTTATGAAAAAGTTATGGCGATTATCAAGGAGAGCGAGTGAGGATCCTTCTTTTAACAACGCATTTAAATGCCGGTGGAATTGGCTCGTATTTATTGTCTTTGTCTAAAGGGCTTATTGCTAAGGGGCATCAAG
>CAYGIU010000103.1:0-2677 GCA_964350015.1 uncultured Gammaproteobacteria bacterium | reverse complement strand
AGCTTGTACGCCGCGAAAATTAATGAGCGTTAAACTCCAAAACACAACCAAAATCACCGATACTAAGTACACCTTGCTATCTGCCCAGGCGGGATTCAGCATGTAGGCGACGATTCCTGCAATAAACGACAAAATCGTGGGGTACCAGACCATGGTATTGATCCATTGCAACCATATCGCAATCAGCGCCACCTTCTCACCAAATGCCATACGCACCCAGTCGTAAATACCGCCCTGTTCCGTCCAAGTTGATGATAATTCAGCAGAAACCAAGCCTGCTGGAATCAAGAACACGATCGCTGAAAAGATGAAAAAGAAGATTAATGAAGGGCCAAATAGTGCCGTGGTAGGTAGATTTCGCACGCTATCAATCGCCCCGGAAATTAACATGATGAGAAGGAATAAACCCAGGGTACGTGCAGTTTGGTTCATTTATAGACCCACTTCGTAAAAGGGGATGATTTTGACCCAAAACCTCCAGGCTTGCAATAAGAAATTTTGTTTACATCGTGATCATTTAATATATAATAAGTTTACATAACAACCGGATAACTAATAATACCGGATATTTTATTGAGCAACACCATAAACCAAGAGCTTAAAAACAACACCGCCATTGTCGATGCGTTTACCCTGCATTTTTTGTGCCAGACTCAATCCTATGAACAATTCAACGGTGAGTATTGCGATGAAAGTTAGGTCACTAGCGACAATTTTAAGTTTTTACGATGCCAATCAAGCGCGGCCATTGTCCTTTTGGTTGACTTTGTCCTTTTGGTTGACTGGTTCAGATTCAAATTCATGTATAAGCCAGCTGCGTGAAATATCAAGGGGGAGTGACCGCAATGCTGACCTTGATATTGATACGATTAGAAGGCTCTTAGCTTCTGAGCCTTCTGTGGGGCAGAGCCAGGATTTTGCTTCCCTGACGGCCACACAAAAAACGATTGAGGTTGTTCGGTTTGAATGTGGGCTACCTTGTCACCCAGGTGCGGGTGACGCTAGTCTACGTATAGCGATTTATAGCAATACTATTAATGAGGTCGATATCAATCGTTATTTTATCGATTTTCATGTTAGATCTCAGGGTCTCAAACTATATGCCAACATGAATCATGATGAGAAGGTGATATTCAGGGAGAGGATTGAGAATCGAGAAAATGGTTATTACGGTTACCTTTTGCCATCTACTGAAGCTCAGTATGAGGCGGTGGACGATGAAAATAAAGTCAAGCTTCTGGAGATGGCTTCTGATTTTCTTCAAAAACAGAGTTTTTTAAGTTACTTGATTGAGGTGGAAAATAGCATCGTTCAGGAAGGCAGAGT
The DNA here is from genome assembly GCA_964350015.1 of uncultured Gammaproteobacteria bacterium. Classification (GTDB taxonomy): domain Bacteria; phylum Patescibacteriota; class Patescibacteriia; order Patescibacteriales; family Patescibacteriaceae; genus Patescibacterium. The sequence goes on along the minus strand of CAYGIU010000103.1, from coordinate 1,351 downwards.
GCAGCCTGCTGCGAGGGACGCCTTTCAGACGCTTATTAAGGAACTGACCGATGCTCAAAATCAAATACCAGCGATCGCTCAAGTTTTCAATAATTCTCAATTTCATCGATTGTAAAAGCACATAGTGACAAGGCAAGTATTTAGGTTCTATCGCAAAAAAATATCAATCGGTTAGAATACGACCACCTCAACCAAGGTGGGCTGCCTCATGATCAGTTTTAAAGGACGACATTATCAAAAAGATCTGATACTTATGCAGAGTCATTTCACCAAAGTTCGAAGCATAAGCAGGCCAAAGTCAACGAACCTGATTTTTAACAAAGGAAGTGGGTGTACATTGCGGAAAAAATAGTTTATAAATCAAGCTCCTACGTTAGCGCGTAGATTTATTAAAAAATCTTAAGAGGAGCCTGATTGATGCAGAAATTACCGTACATTCCCTTGGAAAATCAACCTTTATTTCGGCTTAATAGCTAAAAGTATTGACGTTGTAAATACCTTGTCACCATGTGCTTTTAAAACTTCAACGCATGCTGTGATTAGCTACACTGTGATTGGCATCCCAATCTTTAGCCTGACGCTCTAAATCTTCTGCATTAGCATTCGTGAGTTTAATGGATTTCTGGTTGTCGCCTCTTCTTGCATCCCCAGGCGGCAACCGGTATTTTTCAAGGATTCTATCTTCTACGCTGGTTAAGTAGGTTGAGAAAGTCCGTAATCGCATCGAACGGGAAATTAACTCTAAAATTTTTTCTTTACTGTCATCGCCCAGGCCTTCATAATCAAATGGTAAACTATCATTGTAGGAGCCATCCTCAATCTGCGCCTTAAATTTATCCCGCTCATCATCACACATCTCGGTATATTTTTTAGGGCATAAGGATTTAGCATTAAAATCGGCGAGATATTTCACGATATCACTCTCAATAGTAACACCATAAACCGTTATCAGTGGACTAGCGCTATGCGCATCTGGGTGACAAGGTAGCCCACATTCAAACCGAACAACCTCAATCGTTTTTTGTGTGGCCGTCAGGGAAGCAAAATCCTGGCTCTGCCCCACAGAAGGCTCAGAAGCTAAGAGCCTTCTAATCGCATCAATATTAAGGTCAGCATTGCGGTCACTCCCCCTTGATATTTCACGCAGCCGGCTTATACATGAATTTGAATCTGAACTAGTCAACCAAAAGAACGATAATTTCTTTCGATTATCATCGTAAAAACGTAATATCTCTACTAGTGACCGAGCTTTCATAATGCCGCCTATAATTAAATTGTTTACACTATTGATAATAGCACAAAAAATAAACATTTTAATAGGGGGTCAGCCCTTAATCAATCTACCTGAAAC
>CAYGIU010000102.1:0-2705 GCA_964350015.1 uncultured Gammaproteobacteria bacterium | reverse complement strand
TAAGATTCAGGCTTCACGTCGCTTCTACAATACTAATGTTCGTGATTTCAATACGAAGCTTGAAATTTTCCCAACAAATATGATTGGCAATATGCTCGGCTTTAAGTCACGTGACTTTTTCGCGGCTGAAGCAGAAGAAAAAGCTAATGTTGAAGTTAAGTTTTAATTACTAATTTTTACCTCTATGTCCGAAGGATCGAATTTTGAAGGAATACCAGTTGTCGAAAATGAAGGCTCAGATGAAATTTCAGAATCTGAAGCTATGGAAAAGCGCGAACATTTTATTGAGAACTTGGAACGCGCTGAAAGTATGAATGAAATAAAGCAGGCGATTGATGATTACGCTATTGTCCAAGGCGAAGAAAAAGCTTATGTAAATTTTTCCGAAGATAATTACGAAGGCCGCGATATGGCTGCCGGAATTGTCCGTTATGAAAAAATTATGGAGGGTTTGGACAATATCGAGAGTAAGGATGGCAAACTTAGCGCTAAGGTTCTGGCTGATAATTTAAATGATTACGCCATTGAAATGGCTGTTGCTCGAGTTTTGAATGTGGAGGGATAAATATATGAAAGGAACAATTTTAATTACAGACTCGTTATTTATTTTTCCAGAACATGAGAAAATGATTCGCGATGCCGGTTATGAAATTGAACGCCTTGATAAGCCAGAAGCGACGGAGGTCGAATTAGTTGAAGCCGTTAAAGGCAAGGTCGGATATATTCTTGCGGGTATTGAATCAGTAACTGAAAAAGTTATTGACGCCGGTGATCAGCTAAGGGCAATCGTCTTTACGGGTATTGGTTATAAGGATTTTATTCCGGCCTGGGAATATGCATCTAATAAAGGAATTTCCATTGCAAATACACCTGATGCACCAACTCATGCAGTTGCTGAGTGGGCAATTACAATGGCTTTGGCCATGAATCGAAATATTTTTGATTTAGGACGAGCTGGAGAGAAAACTTTTATAACAAGTAAAGGAATTGAAAACCAAAAAGTTGGAATTATCGGTTTTGGTAGAATCGGTCAAGAAATTGCGAAAATGATTGAACCTTTTAAGCCTGCTTCTGTTTCATATTATAGTACGCATAAACATGAAGGTGCTGAGTATGCCGAGCTTAATAAAGTGTTAGCTGAATCTGATATAATTTTTGCTTGTCTTCCAAAAGATGCAGGAGCAAATTTTATAGGAGCCGAACAATTGGCTTTAATAAAAGATAATTCTTTGCTCGTAACTTTTATGGCGGAAGGAATTATAGACGACGCAGCTTTATTAAATGAGTTAAAGAGTGGAAGACTTCGAGCTGTTTCTGATCACCCAATTAAAGATGAATCATCTAAAGATTTATCTTTAAGCAATTGGTATTGTTTTAATGGTTCTAATGCGTTTAATACTTTTACTGAATTAAAACAGTGCAGTGATGCGGCAACGAAATCAATTATCAATTTATTAGAAACTGGTACAGATGAAAATAAAGTAAACTAGTATGCCATCCCTTTATACTCACATCGATTCAAATAAGAGAAAAACATGGTTACTAATGACCATCTTCTTTATCGTTGTCATTTTAATCGGTTGGGTATTTTCGCAAGCGATGCAGGACTCTAGTATTTTATATATCGCCGTCGGCTTTAGCATGATTTCTAGTTTTATTTCTTATTGGTGGAGTGACAAGATCGTTTTAACAATGTCGAGTGCTCATTTATTAAAGGCGGAAGATAATCGAGAACTATATCGATTGGTAGAAAATTTATGCATCACCGCCGGATTACCGGTTCCGAAGATTTATATTATTGATGACACGGCGCCTAACGCCTTTGCTACAGGAAGAGATCCAAAGCATGCGGCCATCGCCCTGACAACAGGTATCATTCAAAAATTAGAGAAGAGCGAACTCGAAGGAGTTATCGCGCACGAACTTTCGCATATCGGCAACCGCGATATTTTAGTTGCAACCGTTGCAACAATCATGGTTGGAATTGTTGTATTGCTTGCCGATTGGTTTATGCGTTGGAGTATTTTTGGTCATCGTCGCTCTAATGATAGGGAAGCCGGACAGCTTCAGCTTGTTATAACAATCGCGGCGATTCTTCTCGCTATTTTAGCGCCAATTTTTGCTACGCTTTTACAATTAGCCATTTCTCGCAAACGAGAATTTTTAGCTGATGCTGACGGTGCAATGTTAACGCGTTTTCCTGAAGGTCTAGCGTCGGCACTCGAAAAGATTTCGCGAGATCACGAACCATTAGAAGTTGCTAACCGCGCAACAGCGCATTTATACTTTGCCTCGCCTTTTAAGGAAAACGACGGTAAAAAAATTGGATTCTTTACTAAAGCTTTTATGACCCATCCGCCAGTAGAAGAAAGAATCGCGGCGTTACGAGGGATTGAGATTAAATAATATGGAAGAATTAGAGCAAAGATTACAAAACATAGAGAATCGAAATAAAAAAGTTGAAGCTGATAAAGCATGGGAAATAAGCTGGACTCGGCGAAGTTTATTGACCATTTTTACCTATCTAGTTATTGGAATTTATATGCGGGCTATCAATGTTCCGCGCCCTTGGTTAAATGCATTGGTGCCAGCCATCGGATTTTTTCTTTCCACTTTAGTTATGACTTCGTTTAAAAAATATTGGCTAGAGAAATATAAAAAGTAGTTATGGAAGAAATCGAAGTAAAATTTTTAAATATTAATAT
>CAYGIU010000101.1:0-2728 GCA_964350015.1 uncultured Gammaproteobacteria bacterium | reverse complement strand
ACCTGAAGGAATATAGTTGAGCTCTTTTTCATATATATAGGTAAATAGTGATACTTTTAAGGTACCATATCATTTATCGTTTGTCAATATATTATTATCGTTAACATAAATAAAGAAATTACCGCTTTTCGTTGACAGAACATTTATATGAACCTATTATATACACAACTAAACGTTCTTTAATTATGGACCCAACAATAACGATTTTCCTCGTTTTCTACGGCGTCGCTACATTTATCGGAATTATATGGAAAGTATATACTCCCGAGAATGAGCCGTTTTGGATCGAAGCTTCTTTTGAAGTTGAGAAAGACGGCGCCTGCGTTCCGACATTACTTTTGTGTACGGCGCGTAAACGTAAATGTATTATGAAGATAAGCGAAGTAAGGCGAACAACGCCGCGCGAAGCCATCTATCAAGTAACGCAGCTCGCGGAAAATATGAATAAGCAAATTGCTTAATTCAATAAACCTTTTTTTAAAAAGCCCGGACAATGTTCGGGCTTTAATTTGTTAAGTATACTTTACTTGACTAAAGTACTTTACTGTGATAAAGTGCTTGTATATGAATTGGAATTCAAAAGAGAGCAAACAGTTAATCAAAGCGATCCTCTGCCTCAAAACTACAAATGAGGTAGAGAATTTTTTGCGTGATCTTTTAACCGAAGGAGAAATTACTGAATTTACCAAACGATTAAAAGCTGCCGCAATGCTTTATGAAGGAATACCTTATTCTAAAATAGAAAAAGAAACTGGTTTTAGTTCTACAACGGTTGCTCGTGTTTCTAAATGGCTTAATAACGGACACGGCGGCTATATTTCTTTACTAAAAAAACTTGGTCATCATCGCCCTCTCAAACTTGAGAAGGGATTGTCTTGATATTTTAATTTTTTATAAAGCTAACCCCTTCTCAATTTTGAGAAGGGGTTTTTGCATAAGCGAACTCACATTAATTGTTCATTACAAATGTATAAAAGAAAAAGTTGGTTATGGTTATTATGGAATCTAAAATTATCTAAATATTTTAAGTTTTTAAGAATATTTAGAAAAAAAATGCGACCATATATTCCGCCTGATCCCGGGCGTTGTGATAATCATTAAGATTTCAAAAAAGCCCGGACAATGTCCGGGCTTTTGAATTTTAGTCTTTAATACACCTCACCAATAAACCATTAGTTCGAACACTGTAGCTACCATTTGCTAAAGCACTACCCGAACCAAGGCTGACGAACCAAGCGCTTCCTGGAAAAACTGAATTAGGAACCGTTGTCCAAAAAGCGGAAAAAGTTCCTCGATTAATAAAGGTTCCGGCAAAATGACGGCGACCCGAAGGCAAAGCAGCAAAATTATAAATATCAGTTCCGTCCCAAGCTATAGGAGAATGAGCGGCCGTTGCCTTAATTTTTCCTCCAGCCGTCGTGCAGGTACAAGCACCTTCAGTACATTTCAAATCACAACCAAAATCGGCGTTCCGAGCGAGTGTTTGATATTCATTAAAAGATGGAAGGTGCCAACCCGTAGGACAGATTCCTTGATTAACAGCAGCTATTGTTTGGCTACCGCTAGTAGGGCAAGCTACAGTATAAGTTCCATTGCCGTTATCGGTCGCGACGGATCTATTACAATCATAAGGCAAAGCTAATGCTTCCGCCCATTCATATAAAGCACCATCAGTATCGCAAATAGCATCGCTATTATTATAACAATATTTTTCAATGATATTATTATTAACCTGACATGACCAATCACTCGCACCGGAAACATCATGACAATCAGGTTCAGAAGAACCACTCGTTACTTTAGTACCAATGTTTAAGCTTGTAGCCATCCAACACTGTGAACCAACAAGAACAGTCGGATAGCTTTGAGAATCACGAGTATCAACTAAATCTTCGCCGCAATTAAAAGCCGGAGCAGTTGTACCCTGACCACTGAATATAAAAGTAAAAGGATTAAAAAATAAACTTACGCCGCAAGCAATCTCAATGTTCCTAATATTAGCGCCAGTAACTATTCCGGTATTATTTCTAAAATAACATCTGTGCGCTTGTTGGTCCGGTTTAACACTCACTGTATACGCTGCTCCGTTCGTAAGTTTAGTAAGAAAAGTAAAAGCGCTATCGTCGCCGGGTTTAATTATAAGATCGTCTCCATTATTATTCTGCAAAGTAACCGGTCCGGATATCCCAGTAATTGTTCCGCCGATAGAATAACGAATAGCGTTATCCGGAATTACCGTAGTCGGCGGCGTTGCAATGTTCTCCGCAGGAACAGACTCTTTATTACTGTCATTAACTACCTTTCTAGTTATCGGTCCAAAAAAACCAATGGACGGAATAATCTTTTTTGCTTTTTGAAATTTAATTAAAGCAGCTTTGGTCAAGGAACCAAAAAAAGTAGTTTCTTTACCGGGAGAGCCAAAGCTTAATCTAGCTACTAAAAAATTATTGCTATTTAGATACTTTTGTAATTCCTTAACATCTTGGCCAATACTGCCAAAACTAAGATTTCGGTTAAAAACAAAAGTGCCGGCCGAGACTGAGTGAGTCGCGCCTAAGCATATGGCCAAGGCCAGCAAGATAACACAACTAATTGATTTCCAACTAATAATCATACTATTCTAGTATAACATGTCTTCCTTTTCTTAAGGAAAAACAAAAATATGGCCAAAAATGACTCTTTCTTACTATACTTGACAATATATATATAAAATGCTATAATATAATAG
>CAYGIU010000100.1:2028-2735 GCA_964350015.1 uncultured Gammaproteobacteria bacterium | reverse complement strand
GATCAAATTCAACGCGCCCCTTAACAAGCGCGACATAACGCTTTTTAACTTCATGTTTTTGAAACTGTTTAGCTAAATCTGCATGCGTGGCATTATCCTTAGCGACAACCATAAGCCCTGAAGTTTCTTTATCTAATCGATGAACAATCCCAGGACGAATAGCTTCCTCTGATGAATTCATATCCGATAAATTCTGACAATGCGCCAAAAGAGCATTAACCAATGTTCCAGAATAAATTCCTGTGGCTGGATGAACCATCATTCCACACGGCTTATTAACAATCAGCAAATAATCATCTTCATAAAAAATATCTAACGGAATCTTCTCCGGCAGAACATCACTGCTTGCCCCAAGATTCTTAGGCACATTAATTTCAACAATGTCTCCAACAACTACCTTATGATTTGATTTAAAAAACTTTTTATTAACACTCACTTCTTTAGCATCAATAAGCTTTTGAATAAAGCTGCGCGAAGGAGCATCTTTGATATGCTCAACTAAATAAACATCTAACCGAAGCAGACTATAATCTTCTTCGACTTTGAACGTAAGTGTAGCCATAGATTGCTCCAATAAAAATAACAATACAAACAATTTGAAAAATACTCAGTGTTAAAAAGAAATCTTCATGATCTGCCCGGAAAAACTCAATAATAAAACGAAACACAGATTCAAGAATAAAAAATGATGCAACCACTTGCCCGTC
>CAYGIU010000100.1:0-2018 GCA_964350015.1 uncultured Gammaproteobacteria bacterium | reverse complement strand
ATATAAACGCCGCAGGCGATAAAAAAATCTGCGTCGGATAAGCATGTACTCCTCGTAGAGGATCCCAAATTCCCCAACTAATTTCTTTTCCGTAACAACATCCATTTAAAAAACATCCCCAGCGGCCAATAGCCTGACCCAAAGCAATATAAGGAACACAAATGTCTGCAATTTTTAAAAACGGCCATTTTTTATTTTTTGTATAGAAATAAAAAACGGCTAATCCAAAAATCAACCCGCCCTGCCAAGCAAGCCCGCCATGCTGAACCATGATCATTTCAACAGGATTTTTGATAAAGAATTCTAAGTTCAATAAAACAAAAAATATTCTGGAACCAACAACACCACTTAAAACAACCCAAAAAATCAAATCATAAATTTCTTCAAATTTTATATTTAACTTTTGATGAGCTTTACGTGACAGAAAATATCCCGCAATCAATACGGCTAAGGCAATCATAAGTCCGTATGAATAAATTGTTAGTGGGCCTATTTGGAAGATAATTGGAAACATTTTAGGGCGATAATGACTGCGCCGATGGTAATTGCACTGTCGGCGATATTAAACACGGGAAAGACACGAAAATCGATAAAATCAATGACATAACCAAAGAAAATTCGGTCTATTAAATTTCCGATGGCTCCACCAAGAATTAAAGAAAACGCCAAAATATATCCGCGGCTAATGACTTCCTTATTCTGACGGTAATAATACACATTAAAAATTAAAAGAATGATGGCAATAATTGGAACAATCACAAAAACAATGCCTTGATCTTTAAAAAACCCAAAGGCAATGCCCGTATTATGAACCATGCTCATGTGAAAAAAACCACGGATAACCGGGATGGACTCTCCCAGGTCAAGCAAATTAGAAAAGAAAATCTTCGTCAAGCGGTCTAAAGCGATAACACCGAAGGTGGTTGTTAAGGCAAGAATAATATCAATCTGAGACCTTTGGGGATCTCTCATTTTTGCGATTCTAGCTTTTCCTGGCACTTTAAACAAGTTTCAGCATAAGGAATTGCGTTTAAGCGAGCCGATGCAATTGGTTTTTTACACTGTGTGCACAAACCAAAAGTTTTATCCTTAATGCGCGCCAAAGCTTCTTGTATTTTATAAAGGACTTCTCGTTCGTTACTAGCTAAGCCTAAATTAAATTCTCGGTCATACATATCTGTAGCAACATCCGCCATGTGCTGAACGTGGCCGGCATTTTTTTCCATATCGCCGCTTCCCTCGCCGTTGCCAGACATATTCTGAATGTCATGAGACATATTCTCTTTTAACTTCATCAGGTTTTTCTTAAACCCTTCGAGTTTCTTTTTATCCATCTTAGCTTGGGGCATTCACAAACTCCTTTACAATTAGACTACAACGACCACATAAGGTTGAATGTTCTAAATCTACACCAACATCTGTCTTGTAATTCCAACATCGACTGCATTTAGTGCCTTCAGCGGCTTGAATAATAACTTTTGTTTTATTAAATTCATCGCCGATTGATTCTGTGACTTCTTTAACGTTAACAACATCCACGGCGGAAACAATAAAACTGGATGTTAAAATATTTTTATGCTTGGTTAGATACTCTAAATCTCTAGGGCTTGCTGTTTCAAAAATCACTTTTGCCTCTAAAGAACTGCCAATTGCGCCATTTTTTCGTTTTTCATCAAGCGCTTTTAAAACATGCGGACGAATGGCCACCAGAAACTTGAATTGTTCAGATACCGACTCATTTTTCCATTCTTTAGGCACATCTAACCAGTTTAAAAGATGTACACTTTGCACATTTTTAAACGATTGATCCTTTGGCATGGCCCAGAAAATCTCATCGGCCGTAAAACTCATGATGGGGGCAATGATCCGTACGAAATGATTGACAATATAGTAAAGAACAGTCTGCGCAGATCGCCTTTCCAGCGAATTTGCAGGGCAAGTATAAAGCCGATCTTTTAGGATGTCAAGGTAAAAGCTTGAGAGCTCTTCATTACAGAACGCATAAATCCCTTTATAAG
>CAYGIU010000099.1:0-2774 GCA_964350015.1 uncultured Gammaproteobacteria bacterium | reverse complement strand
GTGTATGATTGTTTTGATATTATCAAAGAAAAAACAGGACAAGATCCACTTGCCGTTTTTGGAAAAGCAATGAAAATGGTTTCACCAATGCTTGAAGTTCGTTCACGCCGCGTTGGTGGTGCTAACTATCAGATTCCATACCAGGTTCGCGGTGAACGACGTTTCCTTTTGGCTTGCCGTTGGATGATTGAAGCTGCTAAGGCTCGCAAAGGAAAACCTATGGCCGAAAAATTGGCTACTGAAATTATTGATACTTCTAACGGAGAAAGCGCATCTGTAAAAAAGAAGCTTGATGTTCAGCGCATGGCTGAAGCTAACAAAGCCTTTGCTCACTTTGCCCGTTAATATATGGCCAGAGAATATACTCTTTTTAATACTAGAAATATCGGCATCATGGCCCACATTGATGCTGGAAAAACTACGTTCACTGAACGTGTTTTGTTTTACACTGGAAAAAAGCACAAGATCGGTGAAGTTCATGAAGGTGCTGCTGAAATGGATTGGATGGAACAGGAAAAAGAACGCGGTATTACAATTACTTCAGCCGCAACAACCTGCTTTTGGCATGACAATCGCATTAACATTATTGATACTCCGGGTCACGTTGACTTTACCGTAGAAGTTGAACGCAGTTTGCGTGTTCTCGACGGCGCTGTTGCAGTATTCGACGGAGCGGCTGGCGTTGAACCACAATCTGAAACTGTTTGGCGTCAGGCTGATAAGTACGGCGTTCCCCGTCTCTGCTTTGTAAACAAAATGGATAAGATGGGTGCTGACTTTTATATGTGTCTTGAATCAATTCGTACTCGTCTTAATTCACACGCCGTTCCGGCTCAATTGCCGATTGGCGCTGAAGATACTATGAGCGGCGTTATTGATTTGCTAGAACGCAAAGCCTATGAGTTTAAAGGCCAAAACGGTGAACAAATCACAGATATTGCTATTCCAGAAGATATGAAAGAAAAAGTAGAAACATTTCGCCATGAATTAATAGAACGCATTGCCGAATCAGATGAAGCGTTGACTGAACGTTATTTGGGCGGTGAAGAACTAGCTATTGATGAATTGAAAGTCGCTTTGCGCAAAGCGGTTATAAACAATGAAATTTACCCGGTATTTTGCGGAACAGCATTGAAGAATATTGGTGTTCAATTAGTTTTGGATGGTGTAAATAATTATTTGCCATCTCCATTAGATGTTCCGCCAATTGAAGGAATGGATCCTGATGATCATGATAAAAAAACTCCAGTTGAACCAAAGGACGACGCTCCGTTTGCTGCCTTAGCTTTTAAAATTGCTACGGATCCTTTTGTTGGAAAACTCTGTTTCGTTCGCGTCTATTCTGGAGTTTTAAAATCTGGATCATACGTTGTAAATACAAAGACTGGTAAGAAAGAACGTATCGGACGTTTAGTTCGTATGCACGCTAATCACCGCGAAGAAATTGATGCAATTTATTCCGGAGATATCGCCGCCGTTATTGGTTTGAAAGATACCTATACTGGAAATACTTTGTGCGATGTTGATCATCCAATTTTACTTGAATCAATTGTCTTCCCTGAACCAGTTATTAAAATTGCTGTTGAACCAAAAACCAAAGCTGACCAAGAAAAAATGGGTGTTGCTTTATCTCGTTTGGCTGAAGAAGATCCGACCTTCCGTGTTGAGTCTGATGAAGAAACAAACCAAACATTGATTTCAGGAATGGGAGAACTTCACCTCGATATTATCGTTGATCGCATGAAGCGTGAATTTAACGTTGAAGCTAATATTGGTCAACCACAAGTTTCATACCGCGAAACAATTCGTAAAGAATCAGAAGCAGAAGGAAAATATATTAAACAATCCGGTGGACGCGGACAATATGGACATTGCTGGATTAAGATTGAACCACAAGACCCGGGCGTTGGCTCAGAATTTGTTGACGGAGTTAAGGGTGGTGTTATTCCACGCGAATATATTCCAGCAATTGAAAAAGGATTTAAAGAAGCTTTAGATAAAGGCGTCTTGGCTGGTTATCCAATGGTTGATATTAAGGCAACAGTTTTTGACGGAAGCTTCCACGAAGTTGACTCTTCTGAAGCCGCTTTCAAAATGGCTGGTATCATGGCCTTTAAAGATGCGGTTCGAAAAGCAAGCCCAATTTTACTTGAACCTGTTATGAAAGTCGAAGTTACCACTCCGGAAGAATATATGGGTAACGTTATCGGCGATTTGAATTCAAAACGCGGACAGATTGATCAGATGAGCGACCGCGGAAAACTTAAGGTAGTGGACGCCAAAGTGCCGTTGGCGGAAATGTTCGGCTATGCGACTGCGCTTCGCTCAATGAGCCAAGGACGCGCTAATTATTCAATGGAATTCCTCCACTATAGCGAAGTACCGCGACACGTTGCCGAGGCTATTATCGGTGAAAATGTCAAAAAATAGTTTTTTATTGACTAAGTTCCGATAATTCGCTACAATTAGCCCACCCTTGCTTTTACTATAATGACTCAACTATGGCCGATCGCCTAGAACGCTTCATTAATTTAATCGCGAAAACAGGGGATAAGCTCGTGGTCTATGACCGCCATCAACCTGAAAACTCCTTCGTTATCTCGAGTTTAGGAGATTATGAAGAGCTTCTTACCGAAGCAAACGGTGTGAAAGGGTTGACAGAAGATGAGCTTATTGATAAAATAAACCGCGATATTGCTCTCTGGAAATCAGGGCAAGTTTCGAGCTCAGAAATGAGCGAAGAGGCTCCTGAACCTGAAGAATATATGGTTTCT
>CAYGIU010000098.1:0-2820 GCA_964350015.1 uncultured Gammaproteobacteria bacterium | reverse complement strand
TATTAGAATTGAATGCTCCGGAAGTTATTTGCCGCAATGAAAAGCGTATGTTGCAAGAAGCGGTTGATGCTTTGATTGATAACTCGATTCGCCACGGAAAAACTGTTGTCGCTTCAACCGGACAAAAGCGTATGCTTAAGTCTTTGGCTGATTCGCTCAAAGGTAAGCAAGGACGTTTCCGTCAGAACTTGCTCGGTAAGCGTATCGACTATTCCGGTCGTAGCGTTATCGTTGTTAACCCGAATTTAAAACTTGACCAATGCGGTTTGCCAAAGCGCATGGCCATTGAATTGTTTAAACCGTTTATTATCTCAAAACTTATTCAGCGTGAAATTGTTCACAATGTTCGCTCAGCATCTCGCTATATTGAAGCCGGACATGATGAAGTGTGGGATATTTTGGAAGAAATTATTCAGGGTGCCTATGTATTACTAAACCGTGCTCCAACTTTGCACAGACTTGGTATTCAGGCTTTCCGTCCGATTTTGATTGAAGGTTTGGCAATTCAGATTCACCCATTAGTATGTACCGCTTTTAACGCCGACTTCGACGGAGACCAAATGGCTGTTCATGTTCCATTGACTGAAGAGGCGATTGCTGAAGCTCGCGATATCATGCTTGCTTCACATAACTTATTGAAACCGGCTACCGGTGATCCAGTAGTTGCTCCTGACAAAGATATTGTTTGGGGAACTTTCTATATGACCACTATTGAAGGTCCAGATAAAGTAGAAAAATATTTTTATGATAAAGTTGAGGCAAATACTGCTTATGAGTTAGGTCGTATTAGTTTGCGCGAACGCATTGGTGTTATGATGCCGGGAAAAGGTATTGTTGAAACCAATATTGGTCGTATTATTTTTAATAATCTATTACCCGAGAAGCAACAGTTTGTAAACGAGGTTATTGGTAAGAGCAAAGTGAAAGCCATGGTTAAGGAATGTTTCCGTTTGTATGGTGAAGAGCGAGCCGTAAAATTACTAGATGACTTAAAGACTGTGGCTTTTGATTATATTACTCGTTCCGGTTTGTCTTGGGGTATGGATGATTTGCCGAAGTTCGACAAAGTTGAAGACATGATTAAAGAAGCAAGCCGCCAGGCTGAAGAAATTCAGGGTTATTATGAAGAAGGTTTGTTAACCGACTCAGAACGCTACAGTAAAGTTATTGAAATTTGGACCAAAGTTAAGGAAGAGGTTACTTTCATTTGTACTAATGAATTAGATAAGAAAGGACCAGTCTATTCGATGATTGAATCCGGCGCTCGTGGATCTTGGGCGCAGTTGACTCAGATTTTGGGTATGAAAGGTTTAGTTACTTCACCATCAGGTAAAATTATCGAATTGCCGGTTAAAGGAAACTTTAAACGCGGTTTCGATGTCTTGGAATACTTCATCGCAACTCACGGTGTACGTAAAGGTTTGTCAGATACAGCTTTGCGTACTTCAAACGCCGGTTACTTGACCCGTCGTTTGGTTGACGTTGCTCAAGATGTTGTTATTTCAGCACTTGATTGTGGGACTAAAGAAGGTATCCCGATGACAAAAGATGAAAGTGATGAAATGGGACGCCCGTTGATCCGCCGTATTACTGGTCGCTATATTACTGCTGATTTGAAAAATGCTGAAGGCAAAGTGCTTTTGAAAAAAGGCGAATTGGTAACGGAAGATTTGGCTGATGAATTTGCAAAAGAAGATATTCCAATGGCCGAAGTTCGCTCTGTTATGCGTTGCGCCTTGCACCGCGGTGCTTGCCAAACCTGTTATGGCTTCGACTTAGCGTATAACCGTCTTGTTAAACTTGGAACCGCTGTCGGTATTATCGCCGCGCAGTCTATCGGAGAACCAGGAACTCAGTTGACGATGCGTACCTTCCATACTGGTGGTGTTGCTGACCAAGACGACATTACGCAAGGTTTGCCGCGTGTTGAAGAAATCTTTGAAGCGCGCCAGCCAAAGCGTAAAGCGTACATCGCCGATGTTGAAGGTGTTGCTAAGGTTACTGATATCAAAGCTGAAAATGGAAATTCACAAGGAAGAATGATTACGATTTCTTACGATGGTGAAGAAGTTGATAAATATTATTTGGCTGAAGCGACTATGTCTAATAAGGCCTTGCTCGCTAAGAAAGAAGAAAAAGAACCAAAGACCGCTACTAAAGCAAAGGCAGTTAAGAAAGCTAAAGTTGAAGTCTTGGTTGCTGATGGCGACAAAGTTAAAAAAGACACACCACTCTTCAAGGCCGGTGAAGCCGTTATCAAAGCTAACCGTCCGGGTATTGTTAAGGTTGAAGAAAAATATATTAAAGTTATTGCTCCGGTTGAAAAAGTACGAGAGTTTGCCGTACCGCGTACCTTTAACGTTTGGGTTAAGGATGGCGCAACGGTAAAGATTGGAGATCAGATGACTGACGGCAGTCTTGATTTGCAACAGTTGTATGAATTACGTGGAATTGCCGCGACTCAAAAATATGTTGTTAAGGAAATTCAATATGTCTATTCTTCACAAGGTCAGCCTTTGAACGATAAGCATATTGAAATTATTGCCCGTCAGATGTTCTCGCGTGTTTATATTCTTGAACCGGGCGGAACAGACTTCTTGATCGGTGAAGTTATTGAGAAATTAATGTTTGATCGTGAAAACGCTAAAGCCGTTCTTGCTGGTAAGAAAGAAGCCAAGGGACGTCAATTGTTAATGGGTATGACTAAAGCTTCCCTGTCAACAAATAGCTTCCTCTCAGCAGCTTCATTCCAAGAAACAGCCAAGGTCTTAATCGACGCCGCTATTACCGGTAAGATTGACCGTCTTGAAGGCTTAAAAG
>CAYGIU010000097.1:0-2888 GCA_964350015.1 uncultured Gammaproteobacteria bacterium | reverse complement strand
CCCCATTAGGAGTATTTATTTTAGTACCAACACTACCATTTCTCAAGGTAACGTCTCTTCCTGTATTTTTATAATTTTTATATACACTTTTTGCATCAACTGTATATTGACGCAAAGATTTATTTAACCCTTCCTGCACCACATGTTTATTAAGGTGATAAGCTGCTGCCTCACTTTTACTTCCAAATGTTACATTCTCCCATTGATTCTCAACTGAATATTTCTGTGCGCCCTTAGCTGCAACGGCTATTTCCATTGCCTTCTCTGTCGCCTGACCAATGATTCTGCCCTTCTCATAATCTGACTTACTCATGAACTCATTAAACTGAATTGAAAGACCATCTTTAATTTCAGCAACGGTTGTTTTTGAATTCTTTGTTAAATCAGATGTTAATTGTTGCCAAGCTTTGCCACCATTCGTTGCGGCATTAACCATATTCTTACCAGCTTCAATAGGATGAGCTATTGAGTTGGCCGTACCCTTGATTGTACCCCACAATCCTTGACCCATACCTACTGCAAAACCCTTACCTGCTTCGGTGTATGTTTCTCCAGTGATATCTTGATACTTTAACGGGTTGTTAATTACGTATGAATAGGAGTTCAGGTTTTGGGGATTTGAGAGATACTCGAGATATCCTTGACCACTTTCGCTTTCTATAGCGTTACTATCGTTTATAGCTAAAAATAGATTATCTTGACTTAACCACCTTCCCGTGGCCCCACTATAATAGCGGGCGTTAGCGTAGGTTAAGCCCGTATCCGCGTCATACTCATGACCAGTGAACTTTCGTTTTTCAGCGTGCTCTCCATTCTGCTCGTCTATTCTCATTGTACCAAATGCATAATAATCCGTCAGCTCATCAACATTCTCATCATGATCAGTAATAACATTTGAACCAGTCAAATGATCCGCATGAATATTATACACCGAAAGTGATTCATTGGCCGTAGAAATCGTTGCAATCGCCGTATCCCCTAAAAATACATGCTTTTCTGTGCCTTCTGGCGTTACTGTATACTCATTAGTAACTGACACAGTTGTTCCGGTCAGTGTAGTTGATTTAACGCGTTGTCCTCCAGCATCATAAGTATAACTTGAGGTCACGGCGCCGGTCGTTGCTGAAATAAGTCTATTATTATAATCCCAGGTATAAGATTTATAATCGTTTGGCGTCCAACCATTTGCCTCAATCATATTTCCGTTATTGTCATAGCTGAACCAATTGATCGGTGTTGAGGTTACGGCATGCGGATTGGCAAAGTTTGCAATTCCAGAAGCACCATCATACGAATACGAACCGACATCCGATTTTGTCAAAATATTACCAATAGCGTCGTAACTAAACGTCTGGGCTTGATTACCATTATCTGGACCATCGACGTTCTCCGCCGCGGAATTAGTAATTGTCGCAGTCAACAAACGATGTAAATCATCATAGGTATAATCGGTAGTCTTTGCCGTTAAAGTTGTTGAGTCATCAACAATCTGCAGAATATTTCCAACTGGATCGTAAGTATATGTTAAAGCTTGAACATTCTGTCCGTTGGCAACCGTAGCCTTAGTTCGTAATCTATAAAGCTCCTGGCTATCATAAGTATTGGTAGTGACGGCGCCGTTCGCGTAAGCTACTGTCGTCGGCAATGAAACGGAATTATAATCTATATTTGATAAAACATCTGTAAAGCCCGGAGCAGAATCTTCTTTTTGTTGTATCCTATCAACTAGCCCCGCTGCGTTATAAAAATATTTAATCTGTGAATTATCCGGGTTTGTAATAAATGTTTTATTTCCTTGTCGATCATAACTGTATTGAGAAAGATATGATTGTCTATCAATGGTTTTTTCTTCACTAATCACCCGTCCTAAAGCGTCATAACTAATTACTGATTGAACCGCATCATTAGTAACGGTGCACAAGCGTCCGACTCCTTCGTTGCATGAATCATAACTATATATTACTTCCGGATCAGAATCATCATAAGCGTCTTCTGATGTAATTCGATTTAAATCGTCATACAAATACGCAACAGTAACGCCGTTTGGGTCTAAGCGACTAACTAAATTTCCCGAAGCATCGTATACGTAAGTCCATGTTCCATACGCTCCGTCATACCAAACATGCAAATCTTCGGCGCTCGTCACTCGTCCTAATCCATCATAAGAAAAATTACGTTCATTGCTCAAGGCATCAGTTATTTTTGTTAATTTTTTCAAACCATTCCATTTATATTCTGTAGTATATACTGATGAGCCATTGTGTTCATCAACACGCACAAGATTATCATACGCGTCCCGATATATATTCTTAACTTTCCCCTTAGCATCAGTAATAGTTGTTTTCCAATCATCATAACTATTACTTGTAACCCAATTCGTCGCAACAGTTGTGGTAGTTACTCTTTTCAACGGGTCATACGTATAACGAGTATATAATTTTATTTCCGAGTTGGGCGAAGTCTTATATTCTCCGGACGAAATATACGGCAATGATTCTTTCAAAAGTAAGTCTCCCTGTGTATATATAAAATCTCGAACATTAAAATTACCCGAGCTTTCTGCTTCGTGTCGCTCCTGAATTTTTCTACCAAAGCCATCAAGATATGTATGGGTGCTTATTATATTCGAAGCATCCAAAAAATTACTCTGCACAATTGACCGTAAATCCGAAGCGTAAGAATAAGTAGTTTTCAATACACTGGTACTAGGATTATTTACATCTGGTTGCTTTTCTTCAATAACTCTATCTAAACCATCATAGGTATTTAAATATATTCTATTATTTGGATCAGTAGTTTGTTTTACTTGTCCAGATGAATAATCATACGTAAACGAACTTGTTTGGTTAAGAGCGTTTGTTGCGGAAGCAGGGTATAAATTATGTGAA
>CAYGIU010000096.1:0-3071 GCA_964350015.1 uncultured Gammaproteobacteria bacterium | reverse complement strand
GCTATAAAGATATAAAAGATTTGTCAGTTGTCGCTAAGTTTGAATTATCTGAAGAGCCTGGAACTTTCTTACTTGCCTGGACAACAACACCATGGACTTTACCGGGTAACGTTGCTTTAGCCGTCAATCCTGAACTTGAATATATTAAAGTAAAAAAAGATAACGAGATTTTAATTTTATCTAAATCAGAACACGATAAAAAATCACATGATGTTGAAATTGTCGGGACATTGAAGGGTAAAGACTTAGTTGGAAAAGCGTATAAACCGTTGTTTGATTATTATTCATCAGATGAAAAAGTAACAAACCGAGAAAACGGTTGGAAAGTGTATGCTGCTGATTTTGTCGTTGCCGAAGAGGGAACGGGTATCGTTCATATCGCCCCGGCTTTTGGTGAAGATGATATGGCGCTTGGTAAAGAAAAGAATCTGCCGTTTATTCAACATGTCGGCATGGACGGAGTAATGAAACCGGAAGTAAAAGATTTTGCCGGTTTGCATGTTAAACCGATTGACGATGTTACGGCGACCGATGTCCAAATCATCAAATATTTAGCTGCTAATAAATTATTGTTTGCTAAAGAAAAATACGAGCACTCGTATCCGCATTGTTGGCGTTGCGATACACCGTTAATTAACTATGCGACAAGCTCGTGGTTTGTATCTATTACTAAGATAAAAGATACGATTTTAAAAACCGCTAAAGAAATAAACTGGTCTCCGGACTATATTAAAGAAGGACGATTTGGAAATTGGTTGGAAGGAGCGCGTGATTGGTCGATTTCCCGTCAAAGATTCTGGGCTTCGGTTATGCCTCTGTGGCGCTGCGATGAATGCAAGGCCATTAAAGTTTTCGGTTCGGTAAAGGAGCTTGAAGAGGCGAGTGGTAAAACAGTTACGGATTTACATAAGCACATCGTCGATTTGATTGAAGTGCCGTGCAGTTGCGGAAAAGTAATGCATCGTATTCCCGATGTCTTAGATACTTGGTTTGATTCGGGTTCAATGCCCTATGCGCAGATGCATTATCCATTTGAAAACAAAGAACGTTTTGAAGAAAATTTCCCAGCGCAATTTATTGCCGAGGGAATCGATCAAACGCGTTGTTGGTTTTATTATTTACATGTTTTAGCAGCTGGCCTGAAAGAAAAGCCAGCATTTAAAAACGTTATTGTTAACGGGACTGTATTGGCCGAAGACGGTAAGAAAATGTCTAAGAAGTTGAATAATTATCCTGATCCGAGAATTATGTTTGATAAATTCGGCGCCGATGCCCTGCGTGCCTTTTTCTTAGCTTCGCCAGTAATGCTCGCTGAGAATATGAACTTTTCGGAAAAGGGCGTTGAAGAAGCATTGCGTAAGAATATAATGTTACTTTTAAATGTTTATAGTTTCTATGCTATGTACGCCGCGGATGAAGTTGCGAAAACTGATTCAAGCAATGTTTTAGATGTGTGGATTATCGCAAAGCTCAATCATTTGATTGCAGAAGTAACTAAGGCGATGGAAGAATATAACTTGCCGAAATCAATGCGTTCGATTACAGAATTTATTGATGAGCTTTCAACTTGGTACTTGCGTCGCTCTCGCGATCGCTTTAAAGAAGCGGGGGACGATAAGTTGCAAGCGTTACAAACGATGAAATATATTTTGATTGAACTCTCAAAAGTCATAGCACCATTCATGCCGTTTATCTCTGAAGTGATTTGGCAAAAAGTTAGCGGTTTAAATTTCATTGATGACAAATCAAGTGTCCACTTAGAAAAATGGCCAGCCGCCGGAATTGAAAATGAAGATATTATTTCTGAGATGGAAACCGTTCGTAAAGTTGTTGAGATGGGTTTAGCGGCTCGTGATGCGGCCAAGATTAAAATTCGTCAGCCCTTGCAAAAAATTATAGTTTCAGAAATCGCAATCGAAAATAAAGAGTTGGTTAAGTTGATTATTGATGAATTGAATATCAAAGAAGTACAGTTTAGCGAAGGAGCAGTAGAAAAAGTTGAGCTTGATACGACAATGACACCGGAACTAGAGCGCGAAGGTTTGAAGCGCGAGATTGTTCGTCTCGTAAACGGTATGCGCAAAGAAAAAGGAATGACGATTCAAGATAGAATTTCTCTTATTTGGTTTTCGGATGATGAACTTGTAATAAAAACCATGGAGGAGTATGGTGATGAAATTAAAACCGATGTACTGGCTACGGATATTAAGATGGAAAAGACTGAGGGGATGGCCGAATCAAAAGTAAATAATAAAAATTTATTATTAAGTATTAATAAGTTATAAATATATGATGCCAGAAATTAATTATTATGCCATTTTGGCTTGCGGCGTAGCTTCAATGGTTTTAGGTTTCATTTGGTACGGTCCATTATTCGGAAAGAAATGGATGAAGCTTATGAACCTCGGTGTGCAAACTCCGGAAGAGATGAAAAAAGCTCAAAAGGAAATGATGCCAACGTATATCTTAACTTTTGTTCTTGCTTTGTTTCAGGCCTGGGTACTTTCGTATTACATTAAAGGCTGGACTGACGCCTCTGGTGTCGAGAACTCACTTTGGATTTGGGGCGCATTTGTTATACCGACGATCTTTGGTGGGACTATGTGGAACGGTAGTTCGAAAAAAGTTGCTTGGTCACGTTTTTGTATTCAAGGTGGCTACTACTTAGTACTTTTCGTAATCTTTGGTTTGATATTGGGATATTGGAAATAACACAATTTATTAATTAATAAAAATTATATGGCTACTTGGATTATTATTGCCGTTATAGCTCTTTTGATATTGATTGTTGTTGGAATGTATAACGGTTTGATTCGTTTGAAGAATCGCGTTGATGAAGCCTGGGCTGATATCGACGTACAATTGAAGCGCCGTCATGACTTGATTCCTAACTTAGTGGAAACGGTTAAGGGTTATGCTGCGCATGAACAGGGAACTTTGGACAAAGTTATTCAGGCTCGTAATTCTGCAATGCAGGCGCAATCGTCCGGCAATCGCGCGGAAATTGAAAAGACGGAAAACATGTTGTCTTCAACTTTGAAGTCAATCTTTGCTTTGTCAGAAGCTTATCC
>CAYGIU010000095.1:0-3145 GCA_964350015.1 uncultured Gammaproteobacteria bacterium | reverse complement strand
GGCGGCAACTGCTAGTGTTTACGCCATTATTAAAGAAAAAGACACTTTTCCCGGGATTCCAAGGAAAATAAGTCTTAATGTTCCGTTTACATCTCAAGCACCTAAACAAGACTGGCGCGAACCATGGCTTAATGCCTGTGAAGAAACAAGTATTATTATGGCTGATAATTTTTATAAAGATGAAAAAATCAGCTCTGATCAAGCACGACAGCAAATTTTAAAGGTGATTTCGATTAAAGAACAGAAATTTGGAACGAGTAAGGATGAATCAATGGAACGTGTCGCCGAAATTATTAACTTGGCAAACTTAAGTTGGTCGGCAACGGTTTCAATTAATCCGTTATTAAACGATATAAAAAAAGAGCTTGCTGAAAATCACCCGGTTATTGCACCAGTAGACCCTCGCATGCTCAAAAATAATCCGTATGACGGAACTTTAAAGTATCATGTCCTGATTATCTCCGGCTATGATGATGATAAAAAGCAATTTATTGTTCAGGATCCCGGAACAAAAACCGGGAAAAATGATCGTTATGGCTATCAGAACTTTTATGACGCAATAAATGATTACTTACCAAACTCATCTCCATCGGGACGCAAAGCCGTATTATTTACAGCACCAAAATAATTAAGGGTTAATTGTTGGATGTTCATGACCTAAATTAAGCCTATTCGTTAAGTAGCTAAGATGTTTCTTTTTTAAACTAGTAAATTTCGCCCGTTTTAAGCCAATATGGCTCAACATATCAGCCGCATAACGTCCTCCGAGAAAATGTGGCAAGATTACATAGTCAATATCTTTTTTATATAAGGCCATCGCATCTTTAATGCTGTGAGCAACCATCATAATGGTTGCCTTTTTGTTATTCGTCCTAATTCGTTCAGCGATTAAAATGTTTGTTTCTAGGTGTGGGATAGTTGATAGCGCTAGTTCAAGATTTTTTAAATCAAAGGTATCAAGTAAATTTATATCACCGGCGTCGCCGTACTCTGCTTTAACATTCATTCGTTCAAGCTCTTTAATTATTTCAGGATTATAATCAACAACTAAAAACTTTTTCTTGCCGGCCTGAAACATCTCAATAAAGTCTTGCCCGATGCGATTACAACCAAACATTAAAATTGGATATTTCTTTTTCTGTAAACGTTTCTCGGAAGTCTTATTTTTTTCAAAAATGCCGAGTAGCGGTTCTAGCCAATCATATATTTTGTCCGAGAACATAATCATATAGGTCGAACAAAAGATTGTAATTAATCCTATTAAGGTGACTAAAGATAGTATACGGGCATCAACATGACCCAGTTTTAGTCCCAAAGCTACTAAAATCAAAGAAAATTCACTGATCTGAGCAACAGTCAATCCGGTTTTAAAGGCTGTTCGTTTGCGGTAACCGTATAAGCCCATTATAACCATTAAAATTAATGGGTTGCCTATTAGAACAAAGAGGGATAAAACAATGGCCATCGGAACAACCTCCCAAATTCCAGTTAAGACCATTTGGGCGCCAAGTAAAATAAAAAATACTACAATGAAAAAATCACGTAAGGTCGAAAGTCGAGCGCTAATTTCGCGATGCGCGGGCATGGCTGCTAAAGAGACTCCGGCAATTAAAGCTCCTGTTTCTAATGAAAAACCAGTAAATTTAAAAATGGCTGCGATAATAAATCCCCAGCTAAGAGAAAACAAAAAAAGTAACTCCGCAGAACTAGAAAAGAAAGAGTTTAAAGGCTTTAATACTTTATGAGCGATAACCCAAACCACTAAGCCAAGAACTAGGCCTTTGCCGAACATTCCGAGAATTGTTAGCCATGTTGAATCAGGTGAAGAAATAATCGGTATAGAAAAAAGTAGTATCAAGGCTAAAATATCTTGCACCAATAAAAAACCGATAGAAATTCTTCCGGACAACGATTCTAGCTCTCCTTTATCAGACAAAAGTTTTAAAATGATGATGGTACTAGAAAATGCCAAAGCTATTCCAACATACATTGCGACTATCGATGACCAACCAAATGCTAAACAAATAAAATAGCCGATCGTTGTTGTAAATACAACTTGGGAAATACCAGTCACTAAGGAAATTTTACCAAATTCTTTAATTACTTTTGGCGTTAAATTTAAACCAACGGTAAAAAGCAAAATCGCGATTCCAATTTCACTGAATAAAGAAAAGATTTAAAACGATTTAATAAAATTAAAAACAAAAGGACCGACTATTAAGCCGGTAATAATATGGCTGATTATAAGCGGTTGCCGAAGCAAACGCATAATAATCGCCACCATAACTCCAATCGTAATGACTATGCTCAATTCAAAAAAAAGAGTATAGTCCGCGGGGATTTGATTTAAAACTGACAGCATGGGGAAATCGAACGCAAATTAATTAAGGCAAATAATTTTGTGGATCAACCGGAATACCATTAAGACGAACTTCTAAGTGAAGGTGAGGACCGGTCGTAAGAGGTCCGGCGCCCGGTGTACCCGGTAAAGCTCCAGAAAGGCCTATAATCTGGCCTTGAGTTACATATTCATCTTCCTTGACGTAAATCTTTGAAACGTGTCCATAGACCGTTGCAAGGCCATCTCCGTGTACTAGCATAATGTAGCTATAACCCATTCCTCCGTTTTTAGCGCGACCAACATATCCAGAAGCTGCCGCTTTTAACGGTGTACCTTGTGGTGTTCCGATGTCAACGGCCGGATGTTCGAAAACATTTCGGAAAGGGTATGTCGGATCATG
The DNA here is from genome assembly GCA_964350015.1 of uncultured Gammaproteobacteria bacterium. Lineage (GTDB taxonomy): Bacteria > Patescibacteriota > Patescibacteriia > Patescibacteriales > Patescibacteriaceae > Patescibacterium. The sequence goes on along the minus strand of CAYGIU010000095.1, from coordinate 404 downwards.
AAAAGTAGCTGTAACGCGACGACTAGATACTGGCCAAATAAATCCGTCGTACTTTAAAGGAAGTTTGTTACCACCTTGTTGATTTATTTTAGCGCGGACGGAACGTTCGAGACTTATAATATCAGCGGCTGCCGATTGTTGTTCGCGACGAGCTTGACTTAAAAGTTTTTGATATTCAGCTTCTGAGGAACGTGTTTCATCAAGCAAATAACTTTTAGTATCTTTTTCTGAAGCAAGTTGCACTTGATTATGTTCTAGGGTCCCACGCAGAGTTCGAAGTTTTTCTTTATTTGATTCTAAATTCTGTTTACTAGTATCAAGACCAATTTTTGCTGCTTTTAAATCTGTTAAGCCCTCAGAAATTTTTCCGTTGATGTTTTGTAAATATTGAACCTGAGTAATGT
>CAYGIU010000094.1:0-3160 GCA_964350015.1 uncultured Gammaproteobacteria bacterium | reverse complement strand
GCTTTGTAATTTGCTAGCCGCACCTCCGGCAATACTGCCGACTGCTCCGCCTAATTCTTTAGTAATCATTAAACCGCCCATGAGCAAACCAATGGAAATAATAAATTTAAGCATGTTGTCAGCACTACCGGCCTGAGAGATTCCTGCTTCCGGTGCTGTGTTTTTCTCATTTTGGTTAAACTCAATACGCTCTTTTTCATTTTCTCCGGTGTTTGGTTTTGCAGTATTTCCGAGTAACGAAGGACCAGTAGCATTTGGTTGAACACTCGCAAAAGCTAGCCAGATAAAGAAAGCCAAAATTGGACCGGAAACAACATTCTTTATAAATTCTTCCCACCACTTACTCGCGTATTTTTCCGTCGCCGGCAAAATTGATAACAAGAACGGCATTGGTGATAAGACAACATAAATCCAAATCATTACCATACGGATTATCAAGATCATCAAGATAACGAGAATAACAACCGTGGCAACAATGGTATATAACAAAGCGAGCAAATACGTTCCAACAATCGACAACACTGTAACTTCGCCGGTTGAATCCGGATTCATTGCTAATAAACCACTGATACCAAGCATGTTAGCAAGGTTACCTCCACCGACATCGCGGAAACCATTAACAAAGGTAAGCATGATGACTTGTGAGAAATCGATGATAACTCCGCAAATCAATTTTGAAAAGTTAATAAGAATTGCCGCAATAATAAACTTTGGTAAAAGTTTTTTCATTGCGTAATTCTCTCTGTTTAAAACTGTAGCAAAAGCAATAACGAGCAAAATCAGTACGAAAAACATGTTACATAAATCACGCAGAATTACCCAGCCGGTTTTTACGGCATCAGCATTGATAAAATCATTATACGAAGCAACCCAAATCAACAAATACATCAACAAAATCAGGATTTGTCCGAGGGTCCAGACCAAAGCGACGCATACCCAGCCAACAATCTTTATAATCAAATCTTTGGCGTCGCCGCCCGAACTTGATGTGTTATTTGTATCAGTTGTATTGGTGTCAGTGCTTACAGTATTATTCTGAGTCGCACCGTTTTGCGCCTGCACCGAAGCCGGAGCTAATGCTAAGCCAGGACTAAAAAGACAAGCTATTAATAGCCCGGCGATGATAATTTTTTTACTTAGAGAAAAACTCATAGATGAAAAGCCGCTTTAACTAAATCAACAAAACTTCCTAAGCCTAATGAAGTCAATGCTTCCACCGGATGCAGCGCAACATAGACGATAAAAACTATTTCTATAAAATTTATTAAAAGGATTGCCGCAACAATAAGATCAACAATAACGAGCACAGCAATTTCAAGTAATCCAAGGCCGTCTTGCGGTAAGCCCAAAATCGAACCGGTTCCGCTTTGTTTTACGCCCGAACCTTTAACACTCTTTTTACCGCCCAACCATTCATGTCCTAATTTACAAAAAAACTTTTCTCCAAAAATCCAACGCCCTAAAACATGGACATTAATATACAAAAGCGTTAATCCAAAGGTTTCCACAGCGTTGTACCAAGCTTGTTGAAGCAATTCGCTTGTTCCGGCACTAACAACTTGCGCCTCCGCGGCAATAATTTCTGATCCAACAGAACCAGCTTTGCTTTTTTGCCGTGTTGCTCTAATTTGTCGCAACGCACTGCTAAAATTTGCCGGTTTTGTATTTTGATGCGGGTTTGGTAAAGGAACTTCTGGACTTCCTGGAGTTTTTAAGACATCTGGCTTGCTCGCGTGGATACTTTGGCGTAACTGAGAAGCAGCTTGCGCCTGTTCATCCGCTCCCGCTAGAGTCGGTTTATACGCTAAATCGGTGGTTTGGGCAAAAGCCATAATGTATAGCTATAGTATACCATAAACCATGGCTCATAACCAAAAAATCAGCCCTTTATCAGACTGATTTTTTTCTAGTTTTGTCAATAGTATTATTCCGGTCTCATAATTGGAAAAAACATGACCTCGCGAATTGATTTTTGATTGGTATAGAGCATCACCAAACGATCAATTCCGATACCGATTCCTCCCAAAGGCGGTAAACCGTATTCTAGCGCTTCAATAAAGTCTTCATCCATCGGATGCGACTCTTCATTTCCGGCGCGCATCGACGCTTGTTCGTTTTCAAAACGAGCTCGCTGCACTCTCGGATCAATAATCTCCGACCAGCCATCGCCAATTTCTTTTCCATTAACATAACATTCAAATCGTTCAACTAAATCCGGATTATCGCGATGTGCTCGAGATAGTGGTGAAACTTCTTTTGGATAGTCAATGATCCAAGTTGGGGTAATTAATTTCTCAGTAACTAATTTCTCAAAAATATCCATAATCATCTGACCGCGCGCCGCCGATCCCCTGTTTTCAATTCCATTTTCCGCGCATAGTTTTTTAAGTTCATCGTCAGAGAGTTTCACAACATCAATTTTCGCAAAATCTAAAATTGCTTGTTGCATTGTAATACGTGGCCAGGCGTGACTGATATCAATTGTTCCTTCATCTGTCGGCAAAGTTTGAGCGCCAAACAACTTTTGTGCAATAAACTTATACATCGCTTCGGCGTTATCCATCATTGTCTGATAATCAACATAGGCTTCATACCATTCAATCATTGTAAATTCCGGGTTATGCGTTTGATCCGCTCCTTCATTTCGAAAGTTCTTCCCTATTTCATACACTTTTTCATATCCACCAACAACCAAGCGTTTCAAATATAATTCAGGAGCAACGCGCAAATACATATCCATATCATAGGCATTGATATGCGTCGTAAATGGACGAGCATTTGTGCCACCGTACAAAGTTTGCAAAACCGGAGTTTCTACTTCAACAAAATCTCTACCATTTAAAAATTCTCTAACATACGAAATAATTTTCGAACGAACTTTAAAACGCTCAAAAACTTCTCGGTCAGTAATTAAATCAAGATAGCGCTTTCGGTAACGTGTCTCCTTATCTTTTAAGCCATGAAATTTATCAGGCAAGGGACGAACCGCTTTGCTTAATAATTTCCATTCCCCTACTAATACTGACTGTTCTTCTCTCTGAGTTAAGAAACGTGTCCCAATTGCTTCAACAAAATCACCGATATCAGCCATTTTCAAAAATAGCTTAAAGGCATCAGCGCCAATCTCGGTTGCCTTTTCAACGATCCATTCGAGTTTGGA
>CAYGIU010000093.1:0-3195 GCA_964350015.1 uncultured Gammaproteobacteria bacterium | reverse complement strand
AATCAATTTTAGCTACTGAGAAACGAAGCCCCGGCTCAATAGGCGGAGTCTATTTGGTTACCGGTCCGAATAAAGTCGGCCGTACTTCGGCTATCGAACATTTTATAAAGCGACTTTTAGGTTCAGATGATCAACATCCGGGAGAAACTATTGATATGTGGCCAGACATTTTCCGTTTGCGGCGCGATGAAGAGAGTCGCGAAATCGGCGTTGACTTGGCTCGTGATTTTAGTTCGCGCTTGGCGTTAAGTTCATTTTCAAATTCTTATCGAGTTGGAATTATTCACGAAGCTGAATTACTAACAACCCAAGCGGCTAACGCGCTTTTAAAAACGCTTGAAGATGCGCGCGATCAAGCAATTGTATTTTTAATCGCTACTGATTCCGAGTCTTTACCACAAACGGTAGTAAGTCGAAGCCAGCAGATTCCATTCCGCGCCGTTGCGGCTGATGAAATTTATGATTGGCTTATTGCCGAGCATAGTTTTGATCGACCCTTTGCAAAAAATATTGCGCGTTTGAGCGACGGACGTCCGGGCTTTGCGCTTGAGTTAGCGCGTGATGCACAAGTCTTAGAATCGCAGTTAGCGCCAGCACGAGTTTTAATAAGCTCCTTACATAAAAGAGTTTATGAACGCTTTAAAGATGCGAGTGCTTTATTATCAGGTTTTAAAGGAGCAGCCGCCGCCGAAGCCGCAAGTTTAGTTATTGATGATTGGCGCTGCGTAGTTCGTGATATACTAATGACACACCTTAATCAGCCTGAATATATTCGTTTTGCATTTTTGCAAGATGATATACAGCGAGCCGCAGCTCTTGTTAGCGTAAGCGATGCGCGGCTTATAGACGAGAGATTAAAGCGCTCATCACTTTATATTCAATCAAACGTCGCTCCTGCGACAGTGCTTGAAAACATTCTTTTAACTATTTAATTATATGAAGGCAAAACGCTCACTTTTATTTTTAATAATTCCGGCTCTACTTGTACTTTCCGGCTGTACAATTAACTTGGGTTTGGGCGGTAAATCAACCGGTCCGGATGGAGGAGTGTACAAAACTTCGAATCGCGGAGAAACCTGGCAGCAAAAAGCGTTAATCCCGACAACTTCCGGTAATCCGGCGGTGATTAATAATTTTGATGCGACTTTTGTGACTATTGATCCAAGTGATCCAAAGGCACTTTATTACGGTACTTTAGAAAACGGGATGTATTATAGCTATGACGGAGCAGAAAGTTGGTTTCCAGTAAAAAGTCTTGGACCAGTAACGCCTAATGCTTTAGCCGTTGATCCGGCATCAAAATGCACTTTATATGTTGCTATTACTAATAAAGCGATGAAGAGCACGGATTGCGGAAGAACTTGGCAGCAAGTTTATTATGACAATGAACTAGAAGTAAATGTTAGCTCAATCGCAATTGACCACTATGATAGTCGTAATGTGTATATTTCAACATCACGCGGGGAAGTAATTCTTTCTTCTGATTTCGGAAAAAGCTGGAGAACTTTGAATCGCTTTGACAATGAAGTAGTGAAAATTGTTATTGCGCCAGCCGATAGTCGTATAATTTTTGTAGCAACGAGGACAAAGGGCTTGTTTCGCTCAATGGACAAGGGAGCAAGTTGGGAAAGCTTAAGCGAACAATTAAAAGAATTTCCAAACAGTGCGCGATTTCGCGATATGGCTTTTTCTAAAACCGATGCTGGCTTAGTTTTACTAGCTAACGATTACGGAATTTTAAAAACGGTTAATTTCGGCGACGATTGGACTGCGCTTGATTTAATTACTCCGGAAAAAGAAGCGGTGATTAATAATTTATCAGTTTCGCAAAAAAGTTCAAATGAAATTTATTATATTACTAACACAACTTTCTACGGAACTTCCGACGGAGGAAAGAATTGGTCAACAAAGAAATTACCTTCGGCTCGAGCCGGTTGGGTGTTAGTTGATGATCCGACTAATACTGGCGTTATGTATCTCGGAGTAAGAGGACTTGAATAATTATTATTATTTTATGAGTATATATTTAGATAGTTCCAAAGCAAAATTTTCTCAAGCAATAGAATTCTTTGAGCGCGAAGCGGCGACATTACGAACCGGTCGAGCAAATCCGAATATGCTTGATGGAATTCATGTTGAAGCCTATGGTTCAACGATGCCGTTAAACGGCGTTGGTAATATTTCAATAAGTGATGGACGCAGTATTGTTATTGCACCTTGGGACAAAACCGTTCTAAAAGATATTGAAAAGGCGATTGTCGCCGCTGATCTTGGAGTTGGTGTTGTTAATGAAGGCGATAAAATTCGTTTGACAGTTCCGATGTTGACCGAAGAGAATCGTAAAGAGTTAGTGAAAAAGTTAAATACGAAAATGGAAGACGCGCGTATTGTTATCCGTCAGCTACGCGATGAAGTAAAGCAAGAAATTGAAGCGGCTTTTGAAGAGAAAGCTATTGCTGAAGACGATAAGTTTCGTTTTGTTAAAGAGCTTGATGAAGCAGTTAATGCCTATAACGAAGAGCTGAAATCCAAGCGAGATCTTAAAGATAAAGAAATAATGACCGTTTAACCATATGATACTAACTGCCCTGATATTTTTCGTTTTGCTAAGCATCCTGGTTCTAGTTCATGAATTTGGACATTTTATAACAGCTCGTAAATTCGGCGTTGGTGCCGAAGAGTTTGGTTTGGGATTTCCGCCGCGTTTATTCGGTTGGTATCGCAATACCGCCGGTAAAGGCGTTTTCTTTTGGGGAAATAGAGAGGTGAGCGACGCCGCGGATACTGTGTATTCTTTTAACCTCATTCCAATCGGTGGCTTTGTAAAAATTAAAGGCGAGAACGGCGATGAAAAACTTGAAACGGATAGTTTTGCATCACGTTCATTAGGTAAGCGCGCTTTGATACTTTCGGCTGGCGTTATCATGAATGTTATTTTAGCCTTTGTCATTATTACTGTTGGCTTGATTGCAGGATTGCCGCAAGCTTTAGATGGCACTAATTTGCCTAATGATGCGGCGATTACTAACCGTCACATACAGGTAATGAGCGTGCTACCAAAATCTCCGGCTGAAATTGCTGAAGTTAAAACCGGGGATCTTATTGAATCTATTAATGGAAATAAATTTTCTAATTATACTGAACTGCAAAATTTTATTGCCGGCGCCTTAAATCAAGAGCTGATTATTTCTTATA
>CAYGIU010000092.1:0-3197 GCA_964350015.1 uncultured Gammaproteobacteria bacterium | reverse complement strand
ATTAAACCAATTACCAACGCGTCCGATCGCCTGCCCGAGGGCGACGCCGGGTAAAAATACCGCGGCAATGTTCCAAATATTATATTTTGTATTCCGACGTAGAAAGATAAAGAGGGCAATTGCTCCGCCGATTAAAGCGCCGTGAATTGCTAAACCGCCGTTCCAGATTTTTATAATTTCAAAAGGCGCTTGCGAATAAAAATTCCATTCTAAAAAGAATTCATAAACGCGCGCACCAATAAGTCCGCCGACAATTGTCCAAATCGCCGCGTCTATTATCAACTCCGGATCAATCTCTCGCTTTTTTGCGATATGCAAAGATAATAAGATAGCCAAAGCGATAGCAATGGCCATAATAATTCCATACCAATAAATCGTGATTGGTCCGGAACTAAAGGCAATCGCTTGAGGAATATATGTATGGAGGAAATTCATATATTCATTGTCGCAGGAATCAGAAAAACTTTCAAATAAAAAGAAAACCTCGAAAAAATTAATTTCCGAGGTCGTTCTTTTAAAAATAGTTATATAGCTCTTTTATTATCCTGGAAAAATTTGCTATCCAGATCGCCATCAGTAAGGAGAATAACGTAATAAGAACCATTATCATTCGGCTGCATCATTAGAGCATCTTCTTTATGCTTCTCTTTAAATAATGCAATTGTTTCATCACTGAAATCTCCGAAAAACTCTTCATCAACCCATAAATATTTATATTCATGAATCCATTTGTTTCCTAAACCAATTTTGGCTTTTTCTAATCTGCCAACATACCCAGCAACAATATCTTTAAATCTTTGTGAGTATTGTATTTTCGAGTACTCGTAGGAAGTAAAGCCGGCTGCTGAAGTATCTATATCAATTTTTTGTACAACCGGGCGGTCATGCTTAATGATATTGGTTTCTGTTGAGCTAGATTCTTTAACTTTGTTGTTAGAAGAACAGCCCTGGAAAATTATAACTATTATTAAAAGTGTAAATAATGAAACAAAAATGTTTTTGTTCATTGTCTGCCTTTCTATGAAAAGAACCGTTATTTTTAATTGTTTATATTATATCACATAATGCAATATTAGTCAAGAACATACAAAAAACCGCCTTTTTTCGGCGGTTTTCTGCTCTTCTTCTCTTATTTTGCAGCTAAAAAGATGTTTGTTGCTTGATCATAGCCAAAGTTAAAACCAAGATAATAACCAAGAGCCGAACCGGCAACTAGGGCAAGTAGCGCCCAAACAATTACTCGTGAATGATCCATATGTAAAATTTATATATTTCTATTATAGCAGATTGTGCCCTCGGCAGGAATCGAACCCGCATCTCAAGCTCCGGAAGCTCACGTCCTATCCATTGAACGACGAAGGCGTTCTAGGCTTTAACCGCACGAGCTTCATTCCAAGCTTGTCGATCATTTTTCAAGACTCGAGCATACCATAGCAGTTCTTCAAATAGTTGTCCAAACTTTTTGTTCCAATCTTCGGGAGCTACAAAATTCCCAGCTTCATCAAGCGTCGTTAGGACATTCCCAACATACACTGCCGTACGGATCGGTACCATTTGAAACTCGATTGAAACTAAGCGCAACTGTTCAATACCGCGAGCGCCGCCTAAAATTCCGGTAGAGACTCCGACAAAACCAATTGGCTTGCGATTACACTCTCTATAAATATGATCAAAAAACATTTTTAATTCTCCGGGATAGCCGTGATTATATTCGGGAGTAACAACAACAAAACCATCAGCTCGCGTCGCTTTTTCTTTCCACTCATTCATCTTCTCAATCGGTTCTTGCGTAAATGCTTGTCGAAAATCTTTTACATCCAATAGTTCAACTTCAATATCTAATTGTTTTGCAAAATTTAAAACATGCTGAACAACATGTTCAGAACGTCGCCCGGCCCGAGCCGTGCCTAAAATTATTGGAATGTATAGAGACATGGAACTAATTACAAGCTAAAGCGGCTTTACATTCAGCCCTGCTTTCAGCCGGTGCGCTTTCGCACGCCGCACACTGGATTGCTTTTAAGTCAGCACCGCCCGAAGCATTAGTATTCATCATTGCGCTTAAGTCAGTGAAGGTAACATCTGATGGAACTTCAAAATACGAATTATTTTTTGACCAACTTGAACAGTTGTAATCTACCTTTGAATCAATATCAATTTTTTCCTGTTTTTGAGCACCTGATTCCGCTTCGTTTTTATCTGATTCACTTATTGCCATTTTAAATCCAGTTTTCTCGTTATCCATCCAAGTGTATGAAACATTATCAACCATAATCATATGACCAGTTGATGTTTTTCCTTCAATAGTTGTAGTAAAGTCACTGCGCATATTTTCTCCGGCAATATAAAACTTTCCGCTCGTATTAGCGTCTTGTTTAATTTCACATTGCAACGGTTTACCTCTTAAGGCAAGAGCGCGCAATGACTCGTTTCCACTCATTTCCGAATCATCCGCTAAACGCGTTTCCGGAACTCCTTCAGCTAAATCATTCTTTGATTTATTCTGATTAATAAAAAGATACGCGGCGGCGATAACGATAATTATAGCCACGGCAATTAAAGCTTTTTTGTTCATATAATTGATTACAAGCCAAACGGCTTAGTATTAAAATTGTAGCACGCAGGAGCTATAGTTCCCAGGATTGTCCAACGGCCGGTACCGTAATCTCTAGTTTTGGCAAAGCTTTTGCTAATACGGTCTTAAAGACTGCTGCCTGACCGCTTTCGGAGTGCACTAAGAAAACCTTCTGTAAGCTTTTAAGACTTCCAATATAGGCCAAGAGCCCATCTTGATCGGCATGAGCCGAAAACTCATTAAGCGTCAGAACCTTGGCTTTAACATCATGCCAGCGATTATAAATTCTAACCGGACTGACATGTTCTAATAGTTTTCTACCTAGGGTATATTCAGCTTGATAACCGGTTAAGACTATAGTCGAAGTCGGATTGCCAACATTATCTTCAAGATGATGTAAGATGCGTCCACCTTCGCACATTCCCGAAGAAGCAATAATAATAATCGGACCTGGTGTTTTTTCTAAAACGCGAGATTCATCAACTGAAACAACCTGTTTCATATTTTTAAACATAAACGGCGATTCATGATTAGGAAAATCACGAGACGTTTCTTCGTCAAAGCTATCTGTATATTTCTTAAAAACATTGGTAACATTGTTTCCGAGTGGACTATCAATTGC
>CAYGIU010000091.1:0-3292 GCA_964350015.1 uncultured Gammaproteobacteria bacterium | reverse complement strand
CTTTCCTCCTGCTGGTGAAGGTTGGTGGTGGCGCCCTTGGACCGAAGAAGCTTATTATCGACGCCTAAGTTTGCCCCTTAAAGTTATTACCGGAGAGGCCACGGTCGAAAAAGCTATACCTGTTGAAAAATTAAAGGACGAAGATTGGAGAAAAGATTTTTATATTGTTAAAAAAGATTGGAGATATTTATTGCCCAATATAGTACTTGCGCTTTGTTTAGGTATTATTTTTATGATTATTCTTGTAAAGTTTATTATCTAGATTGACCCATGCTTAGTATCAAGCTCGAACAATTTGAAGGTCCCTTAGCATTACTCGTTAAATTAATCGATAGTGCCAAGCTTGATATTACGCAATTAAGTCTCGCACAAGTTGCCGATCAGTATATTGCGCATCTTAAAGCCCTGACTAATTTGAATCCGGAGGAGATGGCGGACTTTTTAGTTGTTGCTTCGCGTTTGTTGTTAATTAAAACGAAAGCTTTATTGCCGTACTTATTACCGGAGGAAGAAGAGGCAATTGAAGAATTTGAACAACAGCTTCGCATGTATAAAGAATTCATGGAAGCTTCGAAAAAAATTGAAAAAATGGTGGCTGGAAAACATTTTATGTTTCAACGTGAGTTTAACCGAAAAGTGTTGGTTGCCAATCTTCATTTATTTGCACCACCAAGCAATTTGAAATTAAATATGATGGTTCAAATTTATGAAGAAGTAATTAGTCACATTAAACCGATTGTTGAAAAACTTGAAGAAGGAACTTTACTTTTGACTATCAATATTGATGAAAAAATTAAGTTTATCGAGCAATCGCTTATTTCAAAAATAAAATCGCGCTTTAGTGAAATTATTAGAACCGCTTCTTCAAAGGTTGAAGTCATTGTTAGTTTTCTCGCAATGCTTGAGTTAATGAAGCAACGGACGATCGGCGCCGAACAAACTGATTTGTTTTCCGAAATTGAAATTTTTACTCTTGAGAATCAAGAAAGTTTATGAATCTAAAATCATCATTAGAAGCGCTACTCTTTGTCGCTGCTAAACCAATGAAAGTTGCTGATTTATCAGAGCTTGTTAAAGCTACTCCGGAAAAAGTAATCGCGGCGCTTGATGAGCTTGTTCATGATTGTCGAGCTGATGAGCGCGGCGTCGCCCTTGTTAAGCAGGGAAATTCATATCAGATGGTCAGTGCCCCGGAACACGCTGAGTTGATAAAAGAATTTATTAAGGATGAAACCATGGGCGAATTATCGCGCCCGAGTATTGAAGCTCTGACAATTATCGCGTATCGCGGACCGATTTCTAAAATTGATCTTGATAGAATACGTGGTGTTAATTGCGCGTTGATTTTACGCAATTTACTTTTGCATGGATTAATTGAAGCCAAGGAGGATAAGAAAAAGAATGAAACATATTATTCAGTCACCCTAGATTTTGTTCGCTTCCTCGGTATTAGTAATGTCTCCGAATTACCCGAGTATGAACGTTTGGCGGCTGATGATTCACTAGACCGTATGCTCGCCAAGCCCGAAGAAGCTTCCTTGTAACTATGCCAGCCCTTGCCGGACTTATATTTTTAATCGCATTTTTATTTTCTATATCTTTTTCTCCGCAAGTGCAGAGTTTTAGTACTAGTCTCAATGAACGGGCAATAAAGATAGAAAATATTCCGAATCCACGACTCGCATCCAGAAGTGCCGTCGTTTTTGATGCTGACAGCGGTCAGCGTCTTTTTGATTTAAATGGAGACGAAATTCGTCCGATTGCCAGTTTAACAAAATTAATGTCGGCTCTTGTATTTTTAGATCATAATCCCGGTTGGGAAAAATCAATTACTATCAGTCAAGAAGATATACGAGGCGGATCTAAGGCAAATATTTTTGTTGGCGATAAAATTATACTCAGTGATTTGTTTACACTCGGTTTAGTCGCTTCTGACAATACGGCCATTGTTGCTTTAGTTCGTTCAACGGGCCTAAGCGAAGTGGCCTTTGTTAAAGCAATGAACGACAAAGCCGAAGAGCTTCGTATTGGCTCAATATCCTTTGCTGATCCAACCGGACTAGATCCGCAAAATAAAGGTAATGCAGTTTCAGTTGTTCGTTTAGTCGATAAAGCTTTTAAACAAGCCGATATTAATAAAGCACTTATTAAAACCAGTTTTGAATTTGGAGTTTCTAAGACTGTTACACGCCGCGTTAAAACAACTAATAATCTTTTAGGACAGAAATTACCGGGAACTATCGTTTTGCAGGGTGGGAAAACTGGTCATCTTGATGAAGCCGGATATTGTTTTGCCGGTGTTTTTACTTTGGGTAAAAAGCATTTTATAACAGCAGTTCTAGGAGCGCCCTATGATGAAAATCGCTTTAGCGAAACCCTTAAAATCATTGACTGGACGAGTCGGGCGTATCTATGGGACAATTAAGAATATGTATCTAATTGCTAACTGGAAAATGAATCTCTCGGTTAAAGAAAGCATTGCTTTAGCTGAAGAATACGCCAAAATGTTTAAAAAACCCAAGGCCGAAATTGTGGCCTGTCCTTCGTTTACAAGTCTGCCTTTTGTTGCCAAGGCTTTAGAGAAATCTTCCATTGCAGTCGGTGCTCAGGATATGTTTTGGGAAAACAAAGGTTCGTTTACCGGTGAAGTATCGCCTAATGATTTAGTTGAACTCGGAGCGCAATATGTTATTATCGGACATAGTGAACGACGCGGACATGTAGGTGAAGAAGATTGGATGATTAACCGAAAAATCACGGCGGCTTTAGCGGCCCGCAAGTTGACTCCAATTCTATGTATTGGAGAATCGAAAGAAGATCATGACAATAATGAACGTGAAGAAGTTTTGTCGCGTCAGCTTCAAGAAGCTTTAGAAGGAGTTAAACTTGGTATCGGCCAAATCTTATTGGTTGCCTATGAACCAATTTGGGCGATTGGATCGGGAGTCACTCCTGAAGCTGAAGAGATATCTTATGTTAATGATGTTATCAGGGTTTTGTTACGTCGTTTTTTTGGAGATCGCTCAGATCAAAGTTGCGGCGTCTTATACGGCGGCAGTGTTGACGAGCGAACCGTAATGCCTATTATGGAAACCGGTGTTGATGGATTTTTGGTTGGTGGTGCGTCTCTTAATGCAAGAGAGTTTTACCGCTTAGCCGAACGTGTGATAGACTAAAATTACCTATGATTACAAACATTCCTCTTGATATTCCCTCCGCGAAGCGCTCGGTCTATCAGAAAAATATTCAAACTTTAACTAAGGGAACCGGTCGTCTTTTTATTTTTGCCGGC
>CAYGIU010000090.1:0-3418 GCA_964350015.1 uncultured Gammaproteobacteria bacterium | reverse complement strand
ATATTATACAATCCTATTTTAGGACAAATTAGCTGTTATTTAAAAATCCATAACAATCCCGAAAAGAAGGGAAGGAGAAATAAACATGTTAACTTTAAATGAAACAAGATTAATTCTTAAAGCTGAAGAAGATTTGGGGGATTTGCGTTTTGAAATAAATGCTGAGAGCAAAGAAAAGAATGTTCGTCGTCAGCATTTAGCTCTATTGAATCCATTTGCAGATAAAAGAAGCCCCGTAGTTTGCTCATACAGCGCACGATGTTTTGAAAAGTTGAAAATGAGTGACAAAGATGTAAAGGAAGTATTTGATATTGTTACAACATTTTATCAATATCCTGCTTCTAAGCAAGCTCATCCACAATTTACACGTGAAGAATTGCAACCCGCTGTTAATGTCATTCTTACCGACGCAGCGCATATATTCGAAAAGGCTTGTCGTTATAAAGAAGAGTGTAAGTCCAAATGGGAACAGATTAACAACTTAGAAGGATTTATTACTTCGAATTTTGATGGTACTACGGAACTTACTTTTGAAGATGCCCTTAAAATAAGGAAAGATCTTAAAAAAGCCGAGAGGATTGTAAATTTTATATCCTCAGTTAATAAGTCAATGCGGGAAAAATTTCAGGAATGTGGGTTTGCCGTTCTTGATGGGCACAAAGCTTATATAAATCTAGGTAAATATTATAAATAAAAAAATACTTTAGAAAGTATAATCATGACAGAAAAGCCAAGTAATGAATTAGAAGTAAATGTAGTGTTAGTAATTATGTTTTTCTGGTTTGGCATAACAGCCCTCATTTTTGGAGCTATTTTCATTTTTATGAATGTGTGGGTTGGGGTTGCTTTGCTTATGACAGGAACTATCTCGAGCGTAGTGGGGTTCTTTCTTTACCATGATTTAAAGAATAGAGCCGCTCAACGTAAGAATAACTGAATAAATTAAAAATAGTATAAAAATCATTTAATAGCAGCGAAATAAAGCTGCTATTTTTTTTATCCAAAACTCTGATATACTTATAGTAATATGAAAAAACTGCTAATTATCGCTATCGTACTCTTTTGCGCTGTGCCGCTTGTTTCTCAGGCTGCGCCTGTTGATACTGACCGTGACGGCTTGATTGATGCTCAGGAAATACAATTTAAAACAAATCCTAATCTGCCCGACACTGACGGCGATGGTTTTGTTGATGGCTTAGAAATTGCTAAAGGCTTTGACCCGCTTTCTATTGAAGCAAAGCCTTTAACTAAAAGCATTTTGATTGATACAAAAAAGCAAGAACTCTATCAGCAACTTAACGGCATAACCATTAGAACTCATACGGTCTCTACCGGTAAGGCTTCAATGCCCAGCCCAAAAGGAACTTTTAAAATTGCCAACAAACATCCGCGCGCCTGGTCACGAATGTATGGATTATGGATGCCGTATTGGATGGGAATTTCCGGAACTCGAGCGGGGATTCATGAATTACCAGAATGGCCAAACGGTTATAAAGAAGGCGCTAAGCATTTAGGTATACCGGTTTCACACGGTTGTATTAGACTGGGAATCGACGCGGCAAAAATTGTTTATGATTGGACGCCTGTTGGAACCAAGATAACTATTAAATGATGAAAAGGATATATTTAGACTACGCCGCAACAACCCCTTTAGACGCAGCAGTTTTAAAAAAAATGCTGCCGTATTTTTCTCACGAATTTGCTAACCCGGCGTCGGTCCACTCCTTAGGACAAACCGCCTTAAAAGCCGTTGATGACGCGCGTTATTCGATCGCGGAAATACTTGGAGCGAAAGGCAATGAAATTGTTTTTACATCTGGCGCCACAGAATCAAATAACCTAGCTTTAAAAGGATTGGCGCAAAGCTTGCGAGCAAAGGGGGATAAACGTAAAGAAATCTTAATCAGCGCAATTGAGCATGATTCTGTTCGTGAACCATTGAATGCTTTAAAATCTCAAGGTTTTAAAGTCGTCTATCTGCCAGTTGATAGTAACGGTTTGGTTTCAGTAAAATTATTACAAAAATATCTTAACGAACAAACACTTTTAGTTAGTATTGGTTTTGTTAATAGTGAAGTTGGGACTGTTCAAGAAATTAGTAAACTCGGTCGAGTAATCCGAAAGTACAATGAGCAACGTTATCAATCATGGCTCAATAGTTCATCGCGAACTCGTGGAGCAAAACCAGGTATCGTTTATTTTCATTGCGATGCAACGCAAGCCCCAAATCTTTTTGATTGTAACGTAAGAAATTTAAATCTTGATTTAATGAGTCTATCGGCTCATAAAATATACGGACCAAAAGGAACCGGACTCTTATATATTAAACGTGATACGCCTGTTGAAGCGTTGTTACACGGCGGACATCAGGAACGTAATCTTCGTAGTGGTACGCTCAATGTTCCGGGAATTATTGGCTTTGTTAATGCCTTAATTTTGACGGTAAAAAATCGAAAATCACTTCTTAAAAATCTTAGTAGTTTAAATAAACAGTTTAGACGTGATTTAAAAAAAGCCATCCCGCAAGTTCGTTTTGCTGTTTCTTTTGAAATTGCATCACCAGCTCATCTTAATGTTTTATTTGCGGGTATAAGTGGCGATGCTTTTCAATCCGCGCTTGATGAACGCGGAATTGCAGTTTCGACCGGTTCGGCCTGCGCATCCGGGGATATTACGGTTTCTCACGTCTTACAGGCTCTTAGCTACTCTGAAACAGAAGCGAAATCAGCCTTGCGTTTTAGTTTTGGCAGATTAACTACTAAAACCGAGCTAAAAACGACCGTTCGCTTGGTTAGCAAGGCGTACTATGATACATTAAAAGCGTATGAATCTCGGATTTTCTAAGATCTTAAGCTACGGCTATCTAAACGCGGGCTTTGCGCGCACTTGGTTGGGCGCTTTGTTTATTGATCGTTTGATACGTATCTTTATTATTGCTTCATTAGTTCTCAACGCCGCCTTGTGGGCCGCTAGTATTTTTTTAGCGCGAGCTTTAGGCGATGGTTTAGCGGTTTTACATTATAACGTTGTCTTTGGAATTGACTTGATTGGAAACGCAAGCCAGATGTATATCATGCCCTTGGTTGCTTTAGGAATTATTATTTTAAATGCTGTTGTAGCATCATACTTTTTATATCGTCGCGAGCGCGTTGCCGTACTAATCTTAAACGGCGTCGCGGTTATTTGTAACTTTTACGCGCTTGTCGCTTTATATTTCTCATACCTAGCTAACTTTAGTTAATATGGAAACACAAATTGTTATTGCTCTATTACTATCCAGTATGTCATTTCTTTTTGCCATAGCCTGGACACCGCTTTGGACTTCGATTTTATATAAATATAAATTTGGCAAAACAATTCGTAACTCGGGGGCAACTCCAATTTTTTCAAAACTGCATGCCGCAAAAAGCGGTACCCC
>CAYGIU010000089.1:0-3435 GCA_964350015.1 uncultured Gammaproteobacteria bacterium | reverse complement strand
ATAATAAGTAGCGATATCGCGTAACAAGTTCCATGGGCGATATGCACGTACCATAGATTCGGAGTGAAGCCGAACCAGCGTTTAATCAGACGTTGATTAAAGGTTAAATCAGAGTCCATTGTATCACCGGTTTTAGCGCGCAAATATTTTTCAAACTTAGTTATCGGACAGGCATGCCAGGGAATAGGTCCAAGAATATTAATAAGAATATAGAGAAAAAAATACGGCGTATAACTAAGTCCCCAATATAGTAAAAAGAAAATTTGGAATAAGGACATCCATGTCCAAAGCAAATGAAATGAAAAAACTAGCTCTGCCCAAAATTTATAAGGCGGCTTAGTGCCAAAAGCCCGGTAGTAAAGCGTTTCCATATCTCCATTTTACGAGATATTGCATAAAGGCACAATCTGTTGCTATGATTGGAGAACTATTCATATATATGGACACACAAAAAGACCTTAATTTCTTATTTGAGCTTGGAACTCTGCGCTATGTTGATCGGACCTGGCGTCAATTCTTAGGAGCGGATTTTGCTAATACAGCCGAACATACTTTTAGAGTAATGTGGATTGCCTTGTATTTAGCTAAACGTGAAGGAGGCGATTTGAATAAAATTGTGCCTATGGCTTTGATGCATGATATAACAGAAACGCGAACCGGTGATGTTCAATATATGTCGCGACTTTATACGAAGCGCGATGAGAAAAAAGCGATTGATGATATGACCAACGGACTTTTATTAGAAGATGAAGTTAAAGTACTTTGGGAAGAATATGAAAAACGCGAATCGCTTGAAGCTCGTATCGTCAAAGATGCTGATACACTTGATGTTGATATGGAATTAGTTGAACAGTCATTTAATGGAAATAAACTATTGGAAACTTTTAAGCCGCAGCGAGAACAAGTTGGAAGTTTGTTGTTTACGGAAAGCGCTAAAGCGTTGTGGAAAGAAATTTATAACTCCAATCCTCATGATTGGCATCGCACCGGAACTAATCGGTTCACACAGGGCGACTGGAAACCTACTAAATAATATGAACTACGATTACGATGTAATTATTATCGGCGCCGGCGCCGCCGGCATGACCGCTTCGATTTATGCTTCGCGCTATACGCTGAAGAATGTAGTTATTGGCGATATTCTCGGCGGGACAACAACCGAAGCGCATAAGATTTATAATTGGCCGGGTGATCCGGGTATTACTGGTTTTGAATTAATGGATAAGATGGCTAAGCATGTTAAAGAATCGGGTGGCGAAATTCTTTCCGATATTGTTATTGATGTTGTAAAAGAAGAGAATGGTTTTACGGTTATAACAAAGCGTGGTAAAACATTTACTTGTAAAGTTGTCTTATTTACTTCAGGAACAAAGCATCGTCATCTTGGTATCGCACGCGAAGATGAATTGGCCGGCAAAGGCGTTGCCTATTGCGCAACTTGTGATGGACCGCTTTTTCGCGGTTTGAATGTCGCCTTAGTTGGTGGAGGAAACTCAGTAATTTCTGCGGCTTTGTATATGGCTGATATTGCTAAACAAGTGTATGTCATTGTTCGCGGTGATGATTTGAAGGGCGAACCGGTTTGGCGCGAAGAATTAAAGAAGCGTGAAAATGTAAAGATTATTACGAATGCAAATATAAAAAGCTTGGTTGGTGCTGAAAGACTTGAAGCGTTAGAACTGGATAATGGATCAGAGAATATTATTGTTGACGGCTTGTTCGTCGAAATTGGTTTAGTCCCGCAAACTGAATTAGCGAAAAAGCTTGGTGTTGAAACAACCGATTTCGGTTATATTAAAGTTAAGGAAGATATGTCGACAAATATTGCGGGAGTTTACACCGCCGGCGATTCTTCCAATGCCTCAAATAATTTTCATCAAGTTGTCACTGCCGTCGGCGAAGGTTCGGTAGCCGCTGATGCGATTTATAAAGCTCTCAGCGTCAAGTAAAATACTTGTGCTATAATAGGCATATATACATATATGCCACTACGCGACTACTTCCAAACAGCTATAGAACGTCATGCCTCGGATTTGCATCTGGTGGCCGGTGCTGTTCCGGTTTTGCGCGTAGATGCGAAATTGGAAGCGATTCCGCACGAACCTATAATCGAGAATGATACATTGATTGCTGAATTGCAGGATATTATTGAACCCGCTCAATGGCATCGTTTTACCGAAAATAAGGAACTTGATTTTTCCCATGAATTTTTCGGCAAGCGTTTTCGTATCAATTTGCATTACCAGCGCGAACGCGTTGGTTTGACCGCGCGTTTGATTTCTAATCTTTCTCCGGATCCGGCACAATTAGGTTTTAACGATACGATGCATAGTTTAACAAAATTACGTGACGGTTTAATTTTATTGACGGGACCTTCGGGTTGCGGAAAATCAACGACATTGGCCGCAATGATTAATATTATCAACCAATCACGTAGCGGACATATCATTACTATTGAAGATCCGATTGAGTATGTTTTTGAAAATGATAAATGTTTGATTGAACAGCGTGAAATCGGGATCGATACACTCAGTTTTGCCGATGCACTTAAGTATTCCTTGCGCCAGGATCCAAATATTATCATGGTCGGAGAAATGCGAGATTTAGAAACAATGAGTGCGGCGTTAACCGCCGCTGAAACCGGTCACTTGGTTTTGTCCACTTTGCATACTTCTTCGGCCGCCGACAGTATTTTGCGTCTAATAGATTCTTTCCCACCGCATCAACAATCGCAAATTTTAAACCAATTGGCTTCATCTTTACGCGCGATTATAACTCAACAGCTTTTGCCGCGCGTTAATGGAGGTTTGGTTGCCGCACGGGAAATCTTAATTAATAATCAGGCCGTTGCCAACTTGATTCGGCGGAATGAGGTTAGTCAGATAATGACCATTATTCAAACAAGTCTTAAAGACGGCATGATTCCGATGAATAAAGCAGTTGAGAAATTGGCCGAGCAAGGTATTATTTCTTCCGAGACCGCCGCACTTCGAACTCGAAGCATTGAAACCCAGGCAACATATTACTAATCGTATGAAACTGGAACGCTGGCAAGATTTAGTAGATCAAATAAAAGCGACCTTTGAAGTTGAAGATGAAGGAACTTATGATGATGACGAACACGGCGGAATGAATACACAGTATCTAGAATTTAGCGGACCCCTCGGACGATTGCGCCTTGAATTTGTAACTAAGCCTTTGTTACTTGATACTAAAACAAAATATTCAAAACGTATTGGCTCGGAAACAAAAATTGAATATATGTATAGTCCGACTGAAAAAACATATAGTCTATCAGTGTTTAAGTTTGATGAAGCGACGGGTGAATGGGTTCCTTTTGAAAATAATTTATTTAACTAATATGAAAAAACAAAAATTCTTTTTTATCTGTGCACTTTCTTTGGCAATCGTTGTTATTGCCGGTTGCACTAATCC
>CAYGIU010000088.1:1883-3544 GCA_964350015.1 uncultured Gammaproteobacteria bacterium | reverse complement strand
GGATAAAGATATATATAAAACCGGAGAGACCGGTTTTGTAACAATTAACGTTGACACCGAAACTAAAAGTGCCAATGCGTATGCGGGAACAGTGCGCTTTGATCCGGCATTAATAGAAGTCACAAGCATTTCAACCGACCGAACTATTGTTACTATGTGGGCGCAGTCCGCGAGAATTGACGTGCAGAACGGAAAAATTTCCTTTAAAGGAATTACGTTTAATCCAGGATATAAAGGAAACCCTGGGCGTATATTTGGAATTAATTTTAAAGCAAAAGCTCCGGGTAAAATGACTTTTACTGTTGAAAGTTTTAATATCTTAGCTAATGACGGAAAAGGAACGAGTTTGGCAACTAAAATAGTGCCGCGAAGTATTACAATCAACGGACCGGTTCAGAGTAAATCAGGTGTTCGGATTAGTTCAGCGTCTCATCCTGATCAAAAGAAATGGTATTCGAAAAAAACCGCGTCTTTGACTTGGAGTTCTTCTGATAAGGATATTGCAACAATTTCCTATGTCTTTGATAAAAATCCCAAAACCGAGCCGGGCACAGCCGCCGTGACAACATTTAGTTCGGCCTCGCAGCGAAATCTTACGAGCGGTGTCTGGTACGCACACATTCGGGCTCGTGGTAAAACAAAGGGTTGGTTTGTAACTGAACATTTTAAAATAAATGTTGATGCTGATGCGCCTTCTTCTAACACAATCACGGTTTTGCCTCGTCAAAGCGAAGCAATACTGCCAGTAATTCGCGCTAAAGCAAAAGATGCTCTTTCCGGAATTGCCAAGTATGAAGTTATTATCAATGGTAAGTTAGTTAGTAGTTCGGCGACGATTGATAATTTAAAGTTAAAAAGCTTAAAGACCGGTAAGAATGCCGTTGAAATAAAAGTGTATGATAACGCCGGAAATTTCCGAACAGATAAAATCTCAGTATTGTATAATCCACTTGTTCCGGCAAAGAAAGAAACAACGACGACAACAAATCCCGCGCAGCCAAAGGCAGTAACACCAATTGTCCCAACAAAACCAAAAGCGCCAATTCTATTTGATTAAAACAAAACCCCGCAATTAATGCCAGGGTTTTTATTATTTTAAAGCCGTTTCCTTAAGCGGCTATTTTTCTTTTTTCTTTGTTAAAGAATTCACTCCTGCTAAAAAGGAAAAGGTATTTTTGTTCTTTGTTCATTAGTTCCATTAAGCTCATTTTACTGGGAGCTTCTTCGTCAGGATGATAATCAATAACTTCTTTATCCTGACTGACAATAACCCAGCGAGCTTTATGGAGTCTGCAAAACGTTTTTGCAAAATCTTTAAATAAGTATTTACCGGCATCGCGTACAAGACAGTTGTATTCGCTTTGATTTAAAACGAAACTTTCTTCTTCCGGCAAACGAATATTAGCAAAGGCTGAGGCTATTTTTGTAAGTTTTTCAGATAATATTTCATCTGATACATACATATCAAAGCCGTTTAAAATAGCCTTTGTTATCTTATGTTCATTTTCATGGTGGTTTGAGGTGCCGATGATAAGCCCCTTAAATCCATGCTGGCGTGCTCTTTTGACAAAACTGAGACCGGCCTGAATACTGCCTGGATGGTCATCCATAAAAATATTAAGAATCAGAATATCAACGCATTTTTTATTAAGATAATCATG
>CAYGIU010000088.1:0-1873 GCA_964350015.1 uncultured Gammaproteobacteria bacterium | reverse complement strand
ATCATGCACTGTTTCCGGATTCTTGATATTTCCTGGTGCGGTGAATTCAAATCTTTCGTCATCAATTTTGAGCTTGCCTAGATTTGTTAATGGAAAAATTGAAAAAGCTAGAATCGATAGTTTTTTCATTGGGTCCCTTCTTTTATAGTTATAGTGAATTGTTTTAATGAACGTAGCCAATAGCATACAGGATTAAAGTTCTTGTGTCAATAGAATTTTTCTTTATTAATATTTAGGAGTCTGATATACTTTTAGCATTATGAAATTGATTTTTATCCGTCACGGACAAACTAATTATAATCTTAAGGATCTCTGTAATGGTCGCCCGAATCCTCGCGTTCGTCTAACTCCTTTGGGTTTACGCCAAGCCGCTAAGGCCGCTCGCTTACTTAAGAATGAACAGATTGAAAAGATATATACTTCAAAGTTATTCCGTTCGAGACAAACAGCTTTGATTATTAATAAATATCATAAAGCGCCAATGCATTCAGACGCTCGTCTTAACGATCGATCTATGGGTATTTTTGAAGATATGCCGGCCGGTTTGTTTTATACCTGGCGTGATAAACAAAAAAATCCTTGGACATGCAAACCACAAGGAGGGGAAAGCTATGAATCAGTGAAGCGGCGTTTTAAGTCTTTTTTAACTGAGTTAGCGAAGGAAAATAAGGAGACTATTCTCATCGTTACTCATTTACCAATTCTAAAAATTGCCCGAGGCTATTTTAAACACTTATCAAACAAATCAATGGACTCGTTAACTGAAAAAGATATTCCGAATTGTACAGTTTTTAGATTCACTATTCAGAACTCAAAAAAGAAGACAAAATCTTGACAAATAGCGATAAGAGAGTAGTATAGAAAGAATCAGAAACTTGTTTCTGGTTTTTTAAATCAGTGTTCTTTCCCCAAAATAATAATGACATAAGGAGGATTAATGTCAGTAAAATCTCAAGTAATCAAACGTATTCAACCCGCAGACCGTATTTGTTTTATCTCTTTTAAGAGACTTCTTAAAAAGGATACTATTGCAATCCATTCCAAAAACTCACCTGATGGGAAGGTTATTCTCGTGAGCCGGAAAGTAATGGAACCCTATATTAAGGAGATCAAGAAAAAACTTCAGCCACTACAAATAGAAAAGTTGCAGAAGTTAATTGGAACTGATAAAACAAAAGGAATTAAGGTGCTTTCTCTTAATGGGACATTTTCGATTGTTGAAAATCAATTAAAGAAAGCAAAGTATCCTACGATAATGGACGGCATTCAGAGAATGGTGTCCGAACTCGTAGGAAAAGAGCACGCTTGAGATAATATTTAGATAAGGTAAAACTATTAAACCAGTTTTACCTTATTTTTTTTGCCTGCTATACTTAAGGTAATGTTTAAAAAGAATTATTGGAAAAATTTGAAAAATAAGCTCGGTCCGGGAATCGTTACCGGAGCTTCTGATGATGATCCGTCGGGTATTTTGACTTATCTTCAAGCGGGCGTTGTTATGGGAATTTCTTCCTTATGGACCGCTTTGGTAACTCTACCGTTAATGTACGCAATTCAAGAAATGTGTGCACGTATTGGGTTAGTTACCGACAAAGGGTTAATGCGTCTTATCAAAGAACATTATTCAAAATGGTTTTTATGGACCGTTGCCCTTATTTCGTGTGTTGTAATAACTATTAATATTGGCGCGGACTTATTGGCGATTGGTGTTGTCTCGGAAAAATTAACTTCAATTCCTCGCTTAATTTGGCTGCCGACAGCGGCTGGTTTGATTCTTTGCGGGATGATCTTTTTTTCTTATAAAAAGTTTGTCAAAGTTCTGAAGTGGCTTACGTTAAGCTTATTTTTTTATATCATTACGGTTCTCTATATT